>JAEUKU010000102.1 GCA_016794075.1 Rhodospirillaceae bacterium | reverse complement strand
ATCTTCACCAGCATCGGCACGATCATCAGCCAGATCAGCGCCGCCACCGGCAGGTTGACCTTGGCGATTTCCATCCCGCCGATTGCGTGGAAAAAGCCGGGGAAGAGATGGCCGAACGCCACCCCGGCCACGATGCAGAGGGCCACCCAGAGGGTGAGATAGCGTTCGAACAGCGACATGGCCGGCCCGCTCAGGCCGATTGTGGCAGGGTGCTGCCGATCTCGTCCAACCGCTTCTGCAGGCTCAGGCGGTCGAGCGACTTCATCGGCAGGCTGGTGAAGATGCTGATGCGATTCAGCATGGCGCGATAGGCCTCGGCGAAAGCCAGGCGCTTTTCGGTCTCCGTGCCCTCCGCTGCCGCGGGGTCGGGAATGCCCCAATGCGCGCTCATCGGCTGGCCCGGCCAGATCGGGCAGACCTCGTTGGCGGCGCTGTTGCAGACGGTGAAGACGAAATCCATCGCCGGCGCGTCCGCCGCGGCGAACTCGTCCCAGCTCTTGGAGCGCAGCCCGGCGGTCGGATGGTTCATCTTCTTCAGCAAGTCGAGGGCGTAGGGGTGCACCGCGCCCTTCGGCTGGCTGCCGGCGCTATAGGCCTTGAAGCGGCCGCCGCCTTCGCGGTTGAGGATGCTCTCGGCCAGGATCGAGCGCGCCGAATTGCCGGTGCACAGGAACAGGACGTTGTAGACGCGGTCGGTCATGATGGATTTTCCGAAGGTCAGCAGCAGGACGGCAAGGCCGCTTCGATCAGCTGGGCGCAGCGCTCGGGCTGGCCGCGGCAGCAATCCTTGACCAGGAACTGGACCAGGTCGCGGGCACCATTGAGATCGGCGCGGTAGAGGATGGTGCGGCCCTGGCGCTCCGAGGCGACCAGGCCGGCGCGCTCCAGGATCGCCAGATGCGAGGAGAGGGTGCTGGCCGGCACGTCGAGGTCGCGGGCCAGCTCGCCGGCGGGCATTCCGTCGGGCGTCAAACGCACCAGTTGACGGAAGGCTTCCAGCCGCGTCTCCTGGGACAGCGCCGCGAAGGCGGCGAGGGCTTGCTTTGTTTTCATACTTCGAGAATCATCGATGAATTGTCCGGCGTCAACCCGTCCGATTGTGAAACTTGCGTGACGGGAGCCGCCGGCGCCGCTGGGAGGGCGCCCATGTCGTCAAGCGATCGGCTCGCCGCCACTGCGGACGAGAACGAAATTCCGTCCGCCACCGGCACATGGAGCATCCTGCCGTCCTGGTTGCTGAATCGCCGCTCGGTCGCGGTCAAGCGCCTGGGGCTCCCGGGGCCAAGCGCCGGGGAGCAGGACGCGATCCTGAGCGCCGCGCTGACCGCGCCGGACCACAATGCGCTGCGGCCGTGGCGGCTGGTCCTCTGCCGGCCGGAGTCGCGGGCGCAACTGGCGGACCTGTTCGTCGCGGCGAAGCTGGCGCTCAATCCCCAGGCGAGCGCGCTGGAGCTGGAGCGCGAGCGGGAAAAGGCGGAGCGTCCGCCGCTGCTCCTGGCGCTGATCGCCGCGCCCAAGACCGATGCGCGCGTGCCGGAAGCCGAGCAGATCGCCAGTGCCGGCGCCGCGCTGCAATCGATCCTCATCGCCGCCCAGGCGCTCGGCTACGGCGCCATCATCCTCAGCGGTTCGCGCTGCCAGGCGGAGCCGGTCAAAGCGGCGCTGGGCGTCGCCGCCGGCGAATATCTGCTCGGCTTCGTCAGCATCGGCAGCATCGTCGACACGCCGCGCCTCGCCAGCCGTCCGGCGCTGGAGGATGTGCTGGTCCATCTGGGCGCGGCCGGCCTCACGCCGCACGAATGAAAAGGGCTGCACCGCGAGGGTGCAGCCCAGTTTTCGCGCGAATGACACCGCGGCTCAGAACTTGTAGCCGATGCCCACGCCGAAGATCCACGGATCGACATCGACGTCGGCGCGCACCGCGCCGTCGTTGAGCTCGACATCGGTGTCCAGGAACAGCCGCTTCACGTCGGCATTCAGGTACCAGCTGTCGGCCACGCGCACGTCGACGCCGATCTGCAGCGCCCAGCCGAAGCTGTCCTTGTAGTCGACGTCGTAGACGATGCTGTCCTTGGATTCGTCGACGCCGTAGAAGATGGTGTAGTTGACGCCGGCGCCGACATAGGGGCTGACCACGCCCTTGGGCAGGAAATGGTACTGCGCCAGCAAGGTCGGCGGCAACAGCCACACGTCGCCGAGGTCGACGTCGCCGAGATCGGTGTTCTCCGCCGTCACGTCGTGGTTGGTGGTGGCGGCGATCAGCTCGAGGGCGATGTTGTCGGTGATGAAATAGCTGATGTCGATCTCGGGCACCGCGGTGTTCTCGAGGTCGGTGTCGCCGCCGATCGGCTCGATGTCGGCGTTGTCGCGCGGGATGACGCCGATGCCGCGCAGGCGGATGAGGAAATCGCCGGCGGATTTGCCGGGCGCCGCTTCGGTCGCATCCTGCGCCATCGCGGCAGGAGCGGCGGCAAGAAGGAGCGTCAGCGCGCAGCAGGCGCCCCATGCGAGTCTGGAAGGCTTCATGTTCGTCCCCGAATGAACAGCCGATGCGGTCGGTCCCGCGCCGCATCCGCTCGCATTTGAGGCTCGGCTGCGCGCGCTGTCTGCCTGACGGGATGCCGCGCGACGGCTTGGCGCAGCCCGTTTGACGCACGTCAAATGGGCTGGGCGCGCAAGGCTTTCTCGAGGAACGGCAGCGAGCGGTCCATGCGGTAATCGACCGCCGTGTGGTCGTCGGGGAATTCCTCGTAGACATGGGCGATGCCGAGCCGGTCCAGCGCGCGATGCGCCCGGCGCGACCCGAAATGCAGCGCGAACTGGTCGTGGTCGCCGCAATCGATGTAGATGCCCTTGAGCCGACGCAGGTTGTCGGCGTGGTGCTCGATCAGCAGCGCCGGATCATGCGCCAGCCAGTTCTGCCAGCGCGCGGGGATCAGCTCGCCGGTATGGAGATCGACCGGCAGGCGGATGCCGAGATAATCCTCGCCGCCCGGCGCCGGATCGTAGGTCGCGGCCATGGCGAGCAGGTTGATCACCGCCATCTCGGCCTCGCTCGGCTTGGGCGATGCCTCGAAGTGGCGCAGGAAGGACTCGATCGAGCGCCCGTGCTTGGCGAGTTCGTTCAGCACCTTGGGCACGTCGCCCAGGTAGCAGAGCTCGAAGGCCATGTCGCCGGAATGGCAGGCGAAGGCCGACCAGACATCGGCGCGGCGCAGCCCGTGCATGATGGCGCCGTAGCCACCGGAGGATTTGCCGAACACCGCGCGCCGTCCCGGCCCGCCGCAGCGGAAGCGGCTCTCGACGAAGGGAACCACCTCCTCGATCAGGTAATCCTCGTAGCGGCCGATGGCGGCGGAGTTGATGTACTGGTTGCCGCCGAGGCGCGCATAGCAATCGGGGAAGGCGACCGCGACGGGGCCCATGACGCCGTCCGCGATCAGCCGGTCGAGCCGTTCCGGCACGTTCTCGGTGAAGGCGCGCCAATTGGTGTGCGACAGGCCGGAGCCGGTGAACCCGACGAGATCGACGAGGAGCGGCAGTGCGCCGCCGGCCTCATGGCCGGCGGGGGTGTAGACGTGGAGTTCCCGCGTGCTCGGGTCGCCCAGCGGATTGCCGGCCAGGATGCGGCTCTCCAGGGTCAGCCGATGCACCTGGCCGCGCGGGGTGTTCCAGTCTCGCCGCATGTTTGTGCTCCTCGCGCCGGAAGGGGCCGGGAATGAATTGCAGGATGGCGGCGAACCTGGAATACAGGGAGTTCAGAATCAAGCGTCAAATCGAGATCGACCCCGCATGACCCCGCCGGTGTTGCGCGCAAGAGAGAGCTGGACCTGGCGCCGCGCCGCTTGCTGGCTGCTGCTGCTGGCGGCCGGCTTCGCGCTCGCCTTCTGGCTGCGCTACGGCGTGATCCAGCCGCAGCAGATCGGCCTCGCCTGCGGCCAGCCCGACGCGCCCGGCTGGTGCATCCCCCGGCAATGGCTGATCTCGGCGCAGCATTACCGCGTCTGGGGCTGGGTCGGGCTGATCGGCGCGCTGATCGGCCTCTTTCTCGGCGGGCGGCTCTTCATCGCTCTCGGCCTGGTCTTCGCCGCCATGGCCCTGGTGCTCTACAACGCGACCCTCGGCGCCCCGGCGCTGGTCATCGCGCTGCTGGCGCTGCTCAGGCGGTGAGCGTCAGATCCGGTTGAGCTGCCGCCCGCGCGCCAGGATCTGCTGCGACAGGTCGAATGGCGCGCCGTGCGCGAGCCCGTGTCCCCGGGTGATCACCACCATGGCGCCGGACAGGATCTCGATCTTGGCGATCTGCCTTGCCTTGGAGCCGATCGCCATCGTGATCTCGAACAAGAGGTTGGAGAGCGCCTCGCGCTCCCGCCAGATGTGGTTCGGGTCCTGCCATTCCGGCCAATGCGCCCAGCCCCAATCCTCGATCACATAGACGCCGCCCGGCCGGAGATAGCCGAACGTCGCCTGGAAAGAGGCCCGCGTCTCGGCATAGAAATGCGATGCGTCGTCGACGATCATGTCGAGCGGCGTCGCGCCGAACTCGCTTTCCACGATCGAACGCACCCGCGGGATGTCGTCCTGCGACGTGTTGAAATGCAGCCGGACGCTGCGGCCGACGGGATGATTGGCCAGGATGCTCTGGACCGCCGGAAGCGGCTCCCCGATATCGATGCCGACGAGGCGGTCGAGCTTTCCGGCGGCCGCCAGGAACAGGGCGGAGCCGCCCTGCCAGATGCCGAATTCCAGGACGTTCTTCGCCTGTACGCGCTCGAGCAAGGAGAGGTAGGTGTCGACGAAGGCCCTGGGCTTCAACAGGACGATTTCCTGCTGGGTCGTGCGCTTGTCGTAATCCCCGATCGTGGTGTGGAACTCCAGCCCGTCGAGCCGGAATCTGTCATTGCTGAGCCACTTGAGACTGGCTTGCGGGCCGGGCTTCGCGCCAAACGCCGTTCGCAGGGTCTGCAGAATGCCCAACCAAGCCTCCTCTGGATCGGGGCCGTCTTCGGCCCCCGCCGCACCGGCCCATGGCCCGGTCGGCGGATGCCGCCTGAGTAACGCCAGTGCTCCACCCCGTCAACCATGGGCCGCTCCCGCGAGAGCGTGGCTTACGCAGGCGCCTACGGCCTATGACTGCGGACTGGCGCCGCTGCTTGCGCGTCCAACGCCATTGCGGTTGCTTGAGCGCTACCTTTGACGGATTGAGCTGAACGGAACTCGGCGAGAGGCAGAGATAGAACGACTAGGACCAAACTTAACCCCGAATCCGGAACCCATGGTCGACTTCGTTGACCTTGGCAGCGATTACATCGTGTAGCGCGGCCGAGAAGACATACTCCAGACTCATCAAGTCGTTGTGAGACTGAAGCGCACTACGCTCCTTTGGAAGTTCGAATGGTGGTATGCGGAGCCTTTCGAAAATTCCCTGATTGGAGCGCTCAAATCTCCCGATCATCTTTGATCTCGAATCACGACTCATATAGAGGCGAGAGAATTCAGAGTTGGCGAGGAGGGCAATCGCCGTATGTTCTGACTCGTACAATCGGCGTCCAATCCGATTTTGATAGAATGCCTCGATCGCCACGTCTGCCGAGCAGCGTTCGTTGGCCCAGAACTCCCCCGGCTTGAAATATTCCTCCGCAGCCATTCCTACAATATCGCGGAAGT
>JAEUKU010000082.1 GCA_016794075.1 Rhodospirillaceae bacterium | reverse complement strand
GCCGCCCGGGCCGGCGCGAGCGGCGCGGCCGCGCCGGCGGCGGCGAGAGTCAGGCACAACGAAGACAGGCGTGTGGTCAGGCGAGGCATCTCCACCCTCCGCGCTGAACGGCAATATGGGCCCGACAGGACGGAAATCCAGCCTGTCGCAACGCGACTGCCGCGACAAGCCCCGGCAACGCTTGATCCAGGGTGGGCGCCGTCCCGGGCGGGTGCCGCGAAAACCCCTTGCCAATCTTTCTGGATAATGTAGATTGGATACAATCTAACAAACGAGGGGCGGATCATGGCGGCGTGGCAGGGAGTGTTTCCGGCGGTCACCACCAAGATGAAGCAAAACGGGTCGATCGATCTGCCGGCGACCCAGGCCAGCATCGACCGGCTGATCAAGGGCGGCGTCTCCGGCGTCATCGTGCTCCCCATGCTGGGCGAGAACGCCTCGCTCTCGCCGGCGGAGAAGGAAAGCGTCATCCGCGCCGGCAAGGAGGCGGTCGGCGGACGGGTGCCGATGCTCTCCGGCCTCGCCGAGATCACCTCGGAGAGCGCGACCGCGGCGGCGAAGAACTTCCAGCGCTTCGGCGCCGAGGGCCTGATGGTCTTCCCCAGCATCGGCTACAAATCCGACCCGCGCGAGACCGCGGATTGGTACCGGCGCATCGCCATGGCGAGCGACCTGCCGATCATGATCTACAACAACCCGATCGCCTATGGCGTCGACGTGACGCCGCCGATCCTGCAGGAACTCGCTGACCTGCCGACCATCGTCGCGGTCAAGGAAGAGACCGGCGACGTGCGCCGCGTGACCGACATGTATATCGCGCTCGGCGAGCGCTACCGCATCTTCTGCGGCGTCGACGACCAGATCGTCGAGAGCACGTCCTTGGGCGCGATCGGCTGGGTCTCCGGCATGACCAATGCCTGGCCGGAGATCTGCGTGCGCCTGTTCCGCCAATGCGCCGAGGGCAATTTCGCCGCCGCGCGCGAGCTCTACCGGATCATGACGCCCGCCTTCCACCTCGATACCCATGTGAAGCTGGTCCAGTACATCAAGTTCGCCGAGCACATGGTCTACGGCGCGCCGGAATGGACGCGGGCGCCGCGCCTGCCGCTGGTGGGCGAGGAGCGCGCCCGGGTGACCGAGATCATCCGGCAGACGATGCATCAGCTGGAAGCGCGCGGGTTGCGCAACGCGTAAGGACGGAGATGCCGCCTTGCCGCAGACGATGACGAAGCCGGCGCCCGAGGCCGCCATCAAGCGCCAGACCGTCACATCGGCGGTGGCCGACGCGTTGCGCCGGCGCATCATCGCCGGCGAGTATCCCGGCGGCCACCAGATCCGCCAGGAGGCGGTGGCGGCGGAACTGGGCGTCAGCCGCATCCCCGTGCGCGAGGCGCTGGTGCAGCTCGAATCCGAGGGCCTCGTCGTCATCCACACCCATCGCGGCGCCGTGGTCTCGGAGCTCGACATCGAGGATGCGCTGGACATCTTCGATTCGCGCATCCTGCTCGAGCCCTTCATCATCAAGCGCGCCATCGAGCGGGCCGGCGAGGCGGAGATCCGCAACGTCCAGGCGGCGCTGGCGCAATACGAACGAGCCTTGCAGCAGGGCGCCGACCCGGCCGAGCTCAGCCGGCTGAACTGGGCGCTCCACATCGCCATGCTGGCGCCGGCCGGCCGGCCGCGCACTCTGGCCGTGCTGCAATCGCTCTACGGCACGGCCGACCGCTACATGCGCCTGCAGATCAAGGGCAAGGCGGCGCAGAGCCGCGCCATGGAGGATCACGACGCGCTGGTGGCGGCCTATGTCGCGCGTGACGCCGTGGCGGCCGCGCGCCTGCTGAAGGAGCATATCGCCCGCGCGCGCGAGGACGTGATCGCGGGCCTGAAGCAGACGCCGCAAGGCGCCAGCGCGTCATGACCCCGCGCAAGGTCCGCCGTTTCATTTGATCGCCGGCGCTGCCTGCGCCGGCCACAACCCGAAGGAGCCTCCCCCGTGTCTTCCAATGTTTTCCGCGGCTGCATCCCGGCCCTGATGACCCCCTGCAAGCCCGACCGCACGCCGGATTTCGACGCCTTGGTGCGCAAGGGCAAGGAGCTGATCGGCAAGGGCATGTCGGCGGTGGTCTATTGCGGCTCGATGGGCGACTGGCCGCTGCTGAGCGACGAGCAGCGCAAGACCGGCGTCGAGCGCCTGGTGCAGGCCGGCATCCCGGTCATCGTCGGCACCGGGGCGCAGAATCCGGCCCGCGCCGCCGATCTCGCGGCGCATGCCAAGAAGGTCGGCGCCAAGGGCCTGATGGTGATTCCGCGCGTGCTGTCGCGCGGCAGCTCGGTCGCCGCGCAGCGCGCGCATTTCGCCGGCATCCTCGAGGCGGCGGTCGACCTGCCGGCGGTGATCTACAAC
>JAEUKU010000052.1 GCA_016794075.1 Rhodospirillaceae bacterium | reverse complement strand
TCGGCATCGCCGATGCCGATCACCCAGTCGCCGGTCACGGCCTCCCGCAGCAGCCCGGCGATCCGGTCGGTCGGGGCGTGGATGTCGAGCAGGTAGCGCAGCTCGCCCCCGACCGTCACCGGCATGACCACGGCGAAATGCGGTTTCCCGCCTGGGCCGCCGGGCAGCACCCCGGAAATGATCGCCCGCCCGCTGCGGATCGCTTCGGCATCGACCGAAAGGCGCGGCGCCGCGCCCTCGGCGCCGAACGGCAGCGCCGTGTTTACGATCTCCCGGCCGTCCGGCGCGCGCAGCACGATGTCGGCCCCGGTGAGGTTGGCGACCCGGGCCGCCTGGTCGTGGAAGCCGGCATAGTCCCCGCTCTGCAGGCGGCCGGAGGTGCCGAGCGTGGCCAGGGTGGTGACCAGGCCGCCGAGGTCGCGGTCGATCAGGGTGGCGAGCTGGCGCGCGGTCGTCAGCGCCTCGAGCTCGTAGCGTTCGCGCTCCGCCGCGGTGAAGCGCAGCAGCAAGGCGCCGGTGAACAGCAGCGCCGGGCCCAGCAGCAGGACGATCAGCAGGAAGAGCAGCACGCCGGTCGAGAACTGCGGAAACCGCCGCTTTCCCGGCCGGCGCGGCTTGGCCGCCAGCGACTTTGCTGCTCCGATCACCAAGCGGTGCCCCCGCTGCGGCGCGCCTCCGTCATTCCCGGGATATACGGATCGGGCGCGTCCTTGTCTGTAATGCGACAAATTTGCATGGAACGGGGCCGGCTGACAATATGGTGCGCGAGGCCGCGCCGAACGGGCCTTCACGCCGGCTTTACGCGTCGGCCGCTGAAACCCTCTCGTCCCTTTACGCCGACCAGGCCCACTTTCCGGGTGTCTCCTGCGAAACCGCGATCAAGGGCCATCGATGCTTGACCTTGCCTACATCGCACTCGGCGCGGCGCTCTTTCTGGGCGCCCTCGCCTATGCCCGCGCCTGCGCCGGAATCTGAGGTTCGCTCATGATCGGACTCGATGTCGTGCTTGGCGCCGCGGTGGCGTTGTTCCTGCTCGTCTACATGACCTACGCCCTGCTCTGGCCGGAAAAGTTCTAAGAGAAGCGAGACGTCCATGACCTGGAACGGATGGCTGCAGATCGCGCTGTTCTGCGTGATCGTCGTGGCATTGGTGAAGCCGCTCGGATTTTACATGACCAGGGTGTTCAACGGCGAGCGCACCTGGGCTTCGCCGGTGCTGCGCCCGGTCGAGCGCGGCTTGTACGCGCTCTCGGGCGTGCGTGAGGCGGAGGACCAGCATTGGCTGGCCTATGCCTTCGCCATGCTGATGTTCAACGTCGCGGGCTTTCTTCTGCTCTACGCCATCCTGCGGCTCCAGGCCTACCTGCCGCTGAACCCGCAGAGCTTCGGCAATGTGCCCGTGGATCTGGCCTTCAACACCGCCATCAGCTTCACTACCAACACCAACTGGCAGAACTACGGCGGCGAAGCCACCATGAGCTATTTCAGCCAGATGGCAGGGCTCACCGTGCAGAACTTCGTCTCGGCGGCAACCGGCATCGCGCTGGCGGTGGCGCTGATCCGCGGCTTCGCCCGAAAATCAGCGAAAGGCATCGGCAATTTCTGGGTCGACCTCACCCGCTGCTGCCTCTACGTGCTGCTGCCGATCTCGATCGTCCTCGCGCTGTTCCTGGTGTGGCAGGGCATGCCGCAAAACCTCGGCGCCTATGTGACCGCCGGCGCACTCGACGGCGGCCAGCAGGTCATCGCGCAGGGCCCGGTCGCCTCCCAGGTCGCGATCAAGATGCTCGGCACCAATGGCGGCGGCTTCTTCAACGCCAACGCCGCGCATCCCTATGAAAACCCGACTGCGCTCAGCAACCTGGTCCAGATGGTGTCGATCTTCGCCATCGGCGCCGCGTTCACCAACGTCTTCGGCCGCATGATCGGCGACCAGCGCCAGGGCTGGGCGATCCTGGCCGCGATGGGCGTGCTGTTCCTCTCCGGCGCCGCAGTGGCCTATTGGGCGGAAGCGGCCGGCAACCCCGCCTTCGCCATGCAGGGCGTCGACCAGGCCGCAGGCCCGCTTCAGGCCGGCGGCAACATGGAAGGCAAGGAGGTGCGCTTCGGCATCGTCAATTCCGCGCTCTTCGCCGCCATCACCACGGCGGCCTCCTGCGGTGCGGTCAATGCCATGCATGACAGCTTCATGCCGCTGGGCGGCGCCGTGCCGCTCATCAACATCCTGCTGGGCGAGGTCATCGTCGGCGGCGTCGGCGCCGGCCTCTACGGCATGCTGCTTTTCGCCATCCTGGCGGTGTTCATCGCCGGGCTGATGGTCGGCCGCACGCCGGAATATGTCGGCAAGAAGATCGAGGCGCGCGAGATGAAGATGACCATGCTCGCGGTCCTCATCCTGCCGCTCTCCATCCTGGGCTTCACCGCGCTCGCCATCATCTGGCCAGACGCGCTGAAGAGCGTCCAGGATGGCGGCCCGCACGGCTTCTCGGAGATCCTGTACCTGTTCACGTCGTCCACGGGGAACAACGGCAGCGCGTTCGGCGGCTTCACCGGCAACACGCCTTTCTTCAACACGACCGGCGGCATCGCCATGTTCGTGGGCCGCTTCCTGATGATCGTGCCGATGATCGCCGTCGCCGGCTCGCTGGCGGCCAAGAAGAGCGCGATCGCCAGCGTCGGCACTTTCCCGACCCATGGCGCGCTGTTCGTCGGCCTGCTGGTCGGCGTGGTGCTGATCGTCGGCGGCCTCACCTATCTGCCCGCCTTGGCGCTGGGCCCGGTCGTCGAGCATCTCTCGATGCTAGCCGGGACCCTATTCTAGAGGATCGTTGGAGCAAGACATGTCAAAGAAACCGCGCAATCCGTCGATGTTCGACAGCAAGATCCTGATCGAGGCGGGATTCGACTCTTTCCGCAAGCTCGACCCGACGATCCTGTGGCACAATCCGGTGATGCTGGCGGTCGAGGCGGTCGCCCTCGTCGCCACCATCCTGTTCTTCGGCGACATCTGGACGGGCGGCAACGTGCTCTTCTCCGGCCAGCTGGTGTTCTGGCTGTGGCTGACGGTGCTGTTCGGCAATTTCGCCGAAGCCGTCGCGGAAGGCCGCGGCAAGGCCCAGGCCGACGCCTTGCGCGAAACCCGCAGCCACGCGCCGGCGAAGCAGCTCTACAGCACCGAGGGTGACAAATACGCCGTCGTCTCCGCCCTGCAGCTCAATCCCGGCGATTTGGTGCTGGTGGAGGCGGGCGACCTCATCCCCGGCGACGGCGAGGTAATCGCGGGCGTCGCCTCGGTCGACGAATCCGCCATCACCGGCGAATCGGCCCCGGTGATCCGCGAATCCGGCGGCGACCGTTCGGCGGTGACCGGCGGCACCCGCGTGCTCAGCGACTGGATCAAGGTCAAGATCACCGCCGGCCCCGGCTCCTCGTTCCTCGATCGCATGATTTCGCTGGTCGAGGGCGCCAAGCGACAAAAGACGCCGAACGAGATCGCGCTTTCCATCCTGCTGGCCGGCATGACGCTGATCTTCCTGTTCGCGACGGTGACCATCCCGAGCTTCGCCAGATATGCCGGCGGCGCCGTGCCCGCCATCGTGCTGATCGCCCTCTTCGTGACGCTGATCCCGACCACCATCGGCGCCCTGCTCTCGGCCATCGGCATCGCCGGCATGGACCGGCTGGTGAAGTTCAACGTGCTCGCCATGTCCGGCCGCTCGGTCGAGGCGGCGGGCGACGTCGATACGCTGCTGCTGGACAAGACCGGCACCATCACCTTAGGCAACCGACAAGCCGCGGAGTTGATCCCGCTTTCCGGCGTGCCGGCGGCCGAGCTGGCCGACGCGGCGCAGCTCGCCTCATTCAGCGACGAGACGCCGGAGGGCCGCTCGATCGTCGTCCTGGCCAAGGAGAAATACGGGCTGCGCGGCCGCGACATGGCGCCGATGCACGCCCACTTCGTCCATTTCACTGCCCAGACCCGGATGAGCGGCGTCGACATCGACGGTCATGTCATCCGCAAGGGCGCGGTCGACTCGGTCATCTCTTTCCTGAAGGAGCGCAATGTGGCGGAGACGCGGCCCGAGATCATCGAGGCCAAATCGATCGCCGACCAGATCTCCAAGTCGGGCGGCACCCCACTCGCCGTGATGAAGGACGACCGCATCCTCGGCCTCGTCCATCTGAAGGACGTGGTCAAGGGCGGCATCCGCGAGCGCTTCGCCGAACTGCGCCGCATGGGCATCCGCACCATCATGATCACCGGCGACAACCCGCTGACGGCGGCCGCCATCGCCGCCGAGGCCGGGGTCGACGATTTCCGCGCCCAGGCGACGCCGGAAACCAAGCTGGCGCTGATCCGCGAGGAGCAGGCCAAGGGCAAGCTGGTCGCCATGTGCGGCGACGGCACCAATGACGCGCCCGCCCTTGCCCAGGCGGATGTCGGCGTGGCCATGCAGACCGGCACCCAGGCGGCGCGCGAGGCCGGCAACATGGTCGACCTGGACAGCAACCCAACCAAGCTCATCGAGATCGTGATGATCGGCAAGCAGCTGCTGATGACGCGCGGCTCTTTGACCACCTTCTCCATCGCCAATGATGTGGCCAAGTATTTCGCCATCATCCCGGCGATGTTCGCGGTGTTCTATCCCAGCCTCGGCGCGCTCAACGTCATGGGCCTGTCGAGCCCGGAGAGCGCCATCCTCTCGGCCATCATCTTCAACGCGCTGATCATCGTGGCGCTGATCCCGCTGGCCCTGAAGGGTGTCGCCTACAAGGCGCAGAGTGCCGCCAGCCTGCTGCGCCGCAACTTGGCCGTCTACGGCATCGGCGGCATCATCGTGCCCTTCGTCGGCATCAAGCTGATCGACCTCGCGGTCTCGGCCCTTCATCTGGCCTAACGGAGCGTTCCATGTTCGCGCAATTGCGTCCCGCCATCGTCCTCATGCTGCTGCTGACCGCACTGCTGGGCCTGGCCTATCCCTACGCTATCACCGGCATCGCGCAGGTGGCGTTCCCCGACCATGCCAATGGCAGCTTGCTCACGCGCGAGGACGGCTCGGTCATCGGCTCCAGCCTGATCGGCCAGCACTTCGCATCCGAGCGATATTTCCACGGCCGGCCCTCGGCGGCGGGCGCCAACGGCTATGACGCCGCGGCTTCGAGCGGCTCCAATCTCGGTCCGACCTCGCAGACCCTGGCAGATCGCGTCGCGGCTGCAACCGAAGCGCTGAAGGCGGAGAATCCGAATCTCCCGGTTCCGGCGGATCTCGTCACCACCTCCGGCAGCGGACTCGACCCGGACATTACGCCGGCGGCCGCGCTGTTCCAGGTGCCTCGTGTCGCCAAGGCCCGCAATCTGTCGGAGGAGCAGGTTCGCGCCCTGGTGGAGGCGCATATCGAAGGGCGTCAGCTGGGCTTCCTTGGCGAGCCGCGCATCAACGTGCTGGCGCTCAACCTGGCGCTGGATGGGCTGAAGGCGCAGTAAGCAACACAGGTCATCCCGGCTCTCGCGGCGCTCGGCCGGGATGACAATGACGAGGATGGGATGACCGCGTGCGACGCGGCATGCTAAAGCTTAAGCTCGCGCGCGAGGCACACAGAGACTGATGCCGCCGATTCAAACCACCGACCTCGATTCCGCCCGCCCTTCGCCCGAGGCGCTGCTGGCAAGTGCTACCTCCGAGCATCGCGGGCGGCTGAAGATCTTTCTCGGCGCGGCGCCCGGCGTCGGCAAGACCTACGAGATGCTGCTGGCCGGCCGCGCCCGGCGCAAGGAGGGCGCGGACGTCGTCATCGGCGTGGTCGAAACGCATAAACGGGCCGAGACCGAGGCGCTGCTGGAAGGGTTCGAGATCATTCCCAAGCGGGCGATCGAGTATCGCGACCGCATGCTGCAGGAGATGGACATCGACGCCATCCTGGCGCGCAAGCCGCAGCTGGTCCTGGTCGACGAGCTGGCCCACACCAACGCGCCGGGCAGCCGCCACGACAAGCGCTGGCAGGATGTGGCCGAACTGCTGGAAGCCGACATCGACGTCTACGCCACGCTGAACATCCAGCACCTGGAAAGCCTGAACGACGTGGTGGCGCAGATCACCACCGTGCGGGTGCGCGAGACGCTGCCCGACGAGGCGATCGACAAGGCCGACGAGGTGGAGCTGGTCGACCTCACGCCCAAGGACCTGATCCAGCGCCTGCATGAAGGGAAAGTCTATGTGCCGGAGGTGGCGCAGCGCGCCCTCGGCCATTATTTCTCCGAAGGCAACCTGACCGCGCTGCGCGAACTGGCCCTGCGCCGCACCGCCCAGCGCGTCGACGACCAGATGCTGACCTACATGCAGGCACACGCCATCCCCGGCCCCTGGGCGGCGGGCGAGCGCATCCTGGTCTGCGTCAACGAGCATCCGAGCGCCGCCGGCTTGATCCGCCATGCGCGTCGCGCCGCCGACCGGCTGCAGGCGCGCTGGGTCGCCCTCTACATCGAATCGCCACGCTCCCACCAGCTGCCCGAGGCGGACAAGAACCGGGTGGCGCAGACCCTGCGGCTGGCGGAGCGGCTGGGTGCCACGGCGGTGACGCTGCCCGGCCGCGACATCGCCAGCGACGTGCTGAATTACGCGCGGGCCAACAACATCACCCAGATCATCATCGGCAAGTCGCGGCGGACACGCCTGTTCGAGCTGCTGCACGGCTCCGTCGTCGACACCCTGGTTCGCAAATCCGGCGCCATCGCCGTGCAGGTGCTGGCGAGCGAAGCGGTGGAAAGCGAAGGCGGCGGCACGGCGCTCAGGCCGCAGGCGCAGCCCTTCGCCATCCGTCCCTATGCCGAGGCGCTGCCGCTGGTCACCCTGGCGACGGCGGTGGGCTATGCCTTCGACCGGCAGATCGATTTGCCCAACATCTCGATGATCTTCATCCCGGTGGTGCTGTACAGCGCCATCCGTCACGGCCTGCTGCCATCGCTCTTCGCCACCGCGCTGTCGACGCTGGCCTACAACTTCTTCTTCCTGGAGCCGCTCTACACTTTCACCATCCAGGACCCGCAGAACGTCGTTGCGCTCCTGTTCCTGCTGCTGGTCGCCGTCATCGCCAGCCAGCTGGCGGCGCAATCGCGCGCCCAGGCCCAGGCGGCACGGCGCCAGGCGGCTTCGACCGCGGCGCTCTACGGCTTCAGCCGCAAGATCGCCGGCATTGGCATCCTCGACGACCTGCTGTGGGCGGTGGCGCACCAGATCGCCGCGATGCTGAAGCTGCATGTCGTACTGCTGCTGCCGGAAGCGGGCGAGCTCAAGGTCCATGTCGGCTATCCGCCGGAGGATGAGCTGGACGAGGCCGACCTCGCCGCCGCCAAATGGAGCTGGAGTCACGGCCAGCCGGCCGGGCGCTCCTCCGACACCTTGCCCGGCGCAAGGCGGCTGTTCCTTCCCTTGCGGACCGAGCGCGGCCTCGTCGGCATCATGGGCCTGGACCGGCCCCGCGTCGCTCAATCCCCGGGGCCGGAGGCGGAGCAGCGCGCCATCCTGACGCCGGACGAGCGCCGGCTGCTCGATGCGCTGGCCGACCAGGCGGCGGTGGCGATCGAGCGCATCACGCTCGCCGCCGACATCGACCAGGCCAAGGTCGAGGGCGAGACCGAGCGTTTGCGCTCCGCCTTGCTCACCTCGATCTCGCACGACCTGAAGACGCCGCTCGCCTCCATCATCGGCTCGATCACCAGCTTGCGGAAGTTCTGGCCCAGCTTCGACGAGCCGACGCGCGACGAATTGCTGGGCACGGTGCAGGAGGAGGCCGAGCGCCTGACCCGCTTCGTCGGCAACGTGCTCGACATGACGCGGCTGGAGGCAAAGAGCGTGACGCCACAGCTGCTGCCGGTCGACCTCGCGGAGATACTGGGCACGGTGGCGGGCGATGCCCGGCGCGCCCTGGCGCTGCCCGGGCTGACGATCGAGACGGCGGCCGATCTGCCGCCGGCGCTGATCGATGCGCATCTGTTCCGCCAGGTGATGTTCAACCTGCTGGACAATGCGGCGAAATACGCGCCGGACGGTGCCGTGCGCGTGGTCGCGCGGGCGGTGCCGCGAGGCGTCGCCGTCGAGGTGCTGGACGAAGGTCCGGGCATCCCGCCCGGCGACCTCGCGCGCATCTTCGACAAGTTCTTCCGCCTGGAGGTGGGCGACCGCCGCCGCGCCGGCACCGGGCTCGGCCTCTCGATCTGCAAGGGCTTCGTCGCGGCGATGGGCGGCAGCATCGTGGCGGAGAACCGCGCCGACCGGCCGGCCGGCAAATCGGGCGCCCTCTTCCGCGTGACGCTGCCGGCGGCGCCGGCAAGCCTGCCGCCGCCGGAGGAATTGCCGGAATGAGCCAGGGCGCCCGCATCCTCATCGTCGACGACGAGCCCGCAATCCGCCGCTTCCTGAAGGCGAGCCTGGAAGCGCAGGGCTTCGCCACGGACTCGGCGGAGAACGCCGCCCAGGCGCTCGCCGCCCTGCCGCGCCTGAAGCCGGATCTGGTGATCCTCGATCTCGGCCTGCCCGACCTTGACGGCCTGGAGGTGATCCGCCGGGTGCGCGCGACCGACGCCGTGCCCATCGTCGTGCTCTCGGTGCGCAACGACGAGCCGGGCAAGGTCGCGGCGCTGGATGCCGGCGCCGACGACTACATGGTGAAGCCCTTTGGGGTCGAGGAATTGCTGGCCCGCGTGCGCGCCGCCTTGCGCCACCGCTTGCAGCAGAAGGGGCTGGGGCCGGTGTTCCGCGCCGGCGATCTCGCCGTCGACTTCCTCGCCCGCAAGGCGACGATGGCGGGGACCGAGCTGAAGCTGTCCAAGCGTGAATTCGATCTGCTGCGCCTGCTGGCCGAGCATGCCGGCAAGGTGATGACCCATCGCCAGCTGCTCACCGCCGTGTGGGGCGAGGCGCATCGCGACGACGTCGAGTATCTCCGCGTCTATGTCCGCCAGCTACGCGCCAAGCTCGGCGACGACCCGGCCGATCCGCGCTGGATCGAGACCGAGCCGGGGGTGGGGTACAGGTTGAAGGCGGAGTAGAGGCACCGCTCTGCTCCTTCCCCCTTGAAGGGGGAAGGGTCGGATGGCGGTGACATGCAGAGCGCGATTTTCTGGTTCAGCGCCAGCTGAGGGACCGAGGTCACCCCCCACCTAGCCCCGCCCCCGGGTCGATAGAGCCCGGGGTTCACTGCGTTCGGCTCAAGCCTCCGCCTCCCCCTCAAGGGGAGGAAAGAGGGGGCTTAGGCCTTGTATTCGCCCACACCCTCGCCGAGAAACGCGTTGTTCGCCTCGCGGATCTTCGCGGCCGCGTCGTCGTAGAGGAAGGGCAGGAAGGCGTAGCGCCTGCCCTCGGTCACCGGCGCGACGCGGTGCAGCAGGGAGCAGGAGAAGACGCAGGCGGCGCCCGCCGGCATCTTGAAGCCGCGTGGGCCGTATTCGGGGAAGCTCACCTCGCCGCCGGCGAAATCCGCGTTGAGGTTGATCGAGACGGCGAAGCGGCGATGCGCGGTGCCCCTGGTGGTGTTGTCGCGGTGGGCGCGGAAATGGCCGCCCTCCTCCGCCGCGTAGCAGGCGACCAGATAGCGCTCCATGCGCGTCACCTTGAACTGGTGCACCTTCAGGATCTCCGGTACCACCCGGCGCTGGATGCGCAGCTGGGTCTGGCGGACGATCTCCGGATCGGCGATCACATGATCGCGGCGGCGCTTATGCGCGGGATCGGACAGCTCGACCGTCTTGCCGCCCACCTCGCGCATGAAGCCGGATTCCGCGCCGCCATGCGCCTCGTAGAGCGCGATCAGCCGCTGGCAGAAGGCGGTCTCGAAGACGTTGGGCAGGATGAGGACCGGCGGCGGCACCTCGAAGCCGGCGTGGCGGCCGGGCGCCGGCAGGCTGCGGAGATAGGCGAAGAGCTCGGCCGTCTCCGCGCCATCGGGGCGGAAGCCGAAGATGCGGGTGATCCGGAGCGTGGGGTCGAGCACCACCCAGAAGCGGCGCATCGCCACCTGGCCCTTGTCCGGCGCCGCATCCTTCGGCACTGCGCCGTAGAGCCGCGCGATGGTGCCGTCGAAATCCCAGAAGAAACGCAGGCCCGGCATCGCATCCGCCACGCGGCCCTCCGCCTCGTCGCGCGGGTCGAGGCTCACGCCGAAGAAGCAGGCCCTCTCGTCGTCGAAAAGCGCGCGGTTGGCGCGCACGGCGTCGAGGGCGGCCCGGCCCGCCGCGTCGCCGGCGCTGCCGAAGAAGCAGAGCACGATCCAGCGCCCTGCCGCGGTGTCGAAGACATAGCGCGGATTGGCGCCGGAACGCTGCTGGAACCACGGCGCCGGCTCGCCCGGGGCGAGCTGGACGTAGGCCACTGCGGGGGAAGCGGTCGGGGACGCCGCGGCTTCGGCGGCCGACGGCTTCGGCGGCGCTGCGTCCGCGCTCATGCGCTGCGCCGCGCCGGATCGCGCCGGGCGAGCGCGGCGATCTCCAGCAACGCGCGCTGGGCGATCTCGTCCTTCAGGGCGTAGTTGCGCATGGCCTGGGCCTCCGCCTCGATCAGGCGCTCGAGCGCCCGGCCGATGCGCTGGGGCGACCACAGCCGCGCCTGGCGCTGCAGGCTGCCGCGGTGCTTGAAGAAGACCGGCGGGCGCAGGCTGCCGGCGGCGCTCTCGAAGGACTCGCCTGCCGCCATGCGCCCGACCACCTGGTGCAGGCGCAGGAAATGCCGCGCGGCGTTGCGCAGCAGCTGGATCGCCTCGACCTCGGCGGCGCTGCGCGCGACGTTGCGGTCGAGCTCGAAATTGTCGCCCTCCGCCGCCGCGCCGATCAAGTCGTCCAGCGCGAAGGCGGCGCGGTCGCCGATGCAGGCGAGCGCGTCGGCCAGCGTGATCTCCCTTCTGGGTTCCCCAACGTAGAGCATCAGTTTGTCGAGTTCGCCGCGGGTGACGCCGCGATCGCCGCCGAGCCGCTCGCTCAGATAGCCGAGCGCGTCGCGGGCGATTCCGTAGCCGCCGGCCTTCAAATGCTGGGCGATCAGCGTGCCCAATTGCGCCTCGCCGTCATGGTAGCAGCCGAAGGCGCCGGCGCGGCTCTTCTCGGCTTCGAAGGCCTGGACCAACGGCTTCTTGGAGCCGATATCGCCGGCCTCGACGATCAGCAGCGCGGCACCATCGGCCATCGCGGCGATCGCGCCAGAGATGATCTCGGCGATGGCGTTGGTTGCCTGCGCCACGCGCACCACGCGGCGACCGCCGAGCATGGAGATGGCGTTGAGCTCGTCGGTGAGGCGCGGCGGGTCCTTGTCGATCTGCTCGGGCGTGAGCTCGACGAGGCGGAACGGATCGTCGCCCGCGCCCAGCACCGCGCGCTGGGCCAGGCCAGCCAGCTCATGCGCCAGCCCCTCGTCGGGACCATAGAACAGCAGCGCGCCGAGCGCCGCGTCGGGCGACTTGAAGAAACGGTCGAGCTTGGCACGGTCGAGCTTCACAGCCGCACACTCTCTTCCGTCATTGCCGGGCTTGACCCGGCAATCCAACTTTCCATCCTGCGGTACGCCGACACTTGGATCACCGGGTCGAGCCCGGTGATGACGCGGGGGGAGAACAGGGGCGCCCTACTGCGCCGCATTGGCGCTGGTCTGCGCGAAATAGGCGGCGACGCGGGTCTTGATCATCTCGGCCAGCTGCTGGGCGCCGCGTTCCTGGGCATGCTCGTTGGCG
>JAEUKU010000034.1 GCA_016794075.1 Rhodospirillaceae bacterium | reverse complement strand
GGCATCACCGAGCAGCTGGATTCGACGCCGGCGGTGGCGCTGGGGGTGAGCGAGACGACGCTCATCGAGATGACCGGCGCCTATGCCACCTTCGCCAATCGCGGCAACGGCGTGTGGCCGCGCGGCATCGAGCGCATCGCGGCGCGCGACGGCACGGTGCTCTATGAGCGTCTCGGCTCCGGCCCCGGCGCGGTGGCGAGCGGCCAGGCGGTCAACAAGATGCTGGACGTCATGCAGGCGACGGTGGATTGGGGCACCGCGAAGAAGGCGAAGCTCGACCGCCCGGTATACGGCAAGACCGGCACCAGCCAGAGCTTCCGCGACGCCTGGTTCGTGGGACTGAGCCGCGATCTCGTCACCGGCGTTTGGGTCGGCAACGACGACAACACGCCGATGGACAAGGTCACCGGCGGCTCGCTGCCCGTCGCCATCTGGCACGATTTCATGGTCCAGGCGCTCAATGGCACGCCGCCCGAGGATGTGCGCCGGCCGCAATCGGTCGAGGCGGTGGCGATCGCCACGCCCGGAGATCTCGGCCAGCAGAAGATCCCGGAGGAGGATGCAACCTGGCTGGAGAACCTGCTCGGCGGCGGATCGACCGGCAAGGCCAAGCCGGAAGCCAACAAGACCGGCCTGCGCCCGACCCAGGGCAGCAACAAGTAGGCGCACGGCGCCGCGCGTGACATGCGGCCGGACGGCCTCACACCCGGCTCCGCAGTTGAGCAACTTTGCTGATAGACCACTCCCGCTTGTGCGGCCCCACGAACTGGCGCATTATTTTCGCCAAGTACGACTGATGATCGCCCATATGCGCATCGGCGGCCGAACCAGACATCGCGAACTTGGGGAATCAGGAAAACTCGTCCGGCTGAGTTTGCCGCCGATCTGCGGATCGCGATCACCAGAGGCATGGAGGCAGTCAGTCTCGCTGGGAGCTGTGTCATGCGGCCACTGGTTCGCTGCGGCATCGTTGCGGCGGTTTCGTCGATGGCGTTGGTGGGCTGCACCATCGTCGAGCTTCACAACGGGAGCGTGACCGAGCGCAGGTTGCTACCCGGTCTAACGATCCTGGAGATCCAGCCTCACGCCACGGCCGCGCCCGCCACGAGCCTTGCGTCCGCCGGCGGCGACCCGGCACCGCAAGCGCCGCTGGTCGTCAATCAGCAGGGATTCGGATTGCTGGTCGACCGGCGCTCCGTCACCCTGGGATGGAGCCGCCAGCAGACCATCCTCATCCCCGATCCGTACTCTTGCCAGGTCGTCTTCTTCGTCGAGGACGCCGAGCAGATCGCTTCGGCCGAGCGCATCCTGAACGATGCCGGCGGCGCGGGCGGCATTTGCGATGTTTCGCCGGTCGTTCCGGTTCCCGGCGGTCCGGCCCATACAGCATCCTTGGCACCTGTTGGAGGGAAGTTATGAACGCGACCATTGCCCGCCTGCGCGGCAGCACGTTGGTTCTCGTCTCGCTTTTCGCGGCAAGCGTCCTGGCGGGCTGCGGCAACGACCCCTTGGTCTTCTCCTCCGGCAACACCATCGGCATCAAGATCGCGGTCAGCCCGTCGGAGACGCAGCCGCTGAAGCTGAATGTCGGCTATGACGGGGTGGACGCCGCGATCATTCCCACCTCCACCGATCCCAAGCGACGGCAATTGCTGGCGCGGTCGCATTCCTGCATCACCAAGGATGCACAATCCCTCGAATGCGCGGACTTCCTGATGGAGCCGGACCCGGAGCCGATCGTGGACGAGCCGAACGCACCGGCGGGATTGCCGGGCAGCATCGCGGACGCGCCGGGAAAAGGCGGCCGCGAGAAGCGCTATGATGCGCTCTCCGTCCTGGCCCTGTTCGGCAGCGAGGGGCGCGGCGCGGTGTCGAGCGGCGTCGGCTTCTCGCTGGGCAAGACCTTCGCCACCGGCATCGCCGCGCAGAACATTTCCGCCGGCATCGAAGCCGGTGCCGCCGGCGGCAAGGACGAGGCCAAGCGTTGCCTGACGACGCTCGAACGGGTCCTCGGCGCCGGGAAGGTCGATGCCGCGACGGCCGTCAGCGTCTGCGGCAAGCCGGCGCCCTGACCGCGCCGCCATGTCGGCCGTCAAGGCCGGGTGAGACTGGAAGCCATGTCGATCCGCGTGATGGAGAGTCATCATGAAGACGGATACATTCGGGCGCGCGGGTCGGCGTTTCGTGCGCAGCGCATCCGCGATGGCCGTCGCAGCCTGCGCCCTGCAGGCCGGCGCGCACCTGCCGACCCGGATCGGTATCGCCCAGGCTCAGGACGCCACGGCGGAGATCGAAGTGACGCCCGGCGCCGGCGCCGTGCATCTGGTCGCCTCCTTCCGCGGCGGCACACCCGCCAACGACATCGCCACCTTCCTGGAACTGCTGTCGGCGCAGGACCTGCTGCCGGGTCGCCCCTATCTGGTGAAGGCGGGGGATTACACCTGCCGCATCTTCGAGGTTGAGTATGCCCTGCCGCAGTCCTTCTGTGCCGGCGACCGCCTGTGGAACATCGTCTCCCGCCTGAACGAATCCGTCGCGAAGCAGCCTGACCAAGGCAAGGCCGCCGAATCTCCGCTCGAGGAGAGCGCGCCGGAGGCGGCGACTGCCGAGTCCGGGCAGACCGCGCCGGCCGACGATGGGAAGGCGGCAGCGGAAGCGACCTCCAAATCAATCCGGCTGGGTGGACAATGGCCGTCGGCCGAGCCCTCCAAGGTCCTGCCGCTGCCCGGAAAAGACGGCCTGCCGCAAGCCACGCGGCAGGACAGCGCCGAGTACGAGCAGGCGCAGGCGCAAGCGCGCGACATCTACGAGTCCCTGTCGCAGGAGCAATGGGCCCGACAACTGCCTGCCGATTCGCTCAGCCTCCGGCCCGGACGCGCGATCCTGATCCCCGATCTGCCGCAGTTCGAGGAATTCACCTTCCTGACGGCGTACGACCTGACCGATCCGGACGACAAGAAGCAGTTCGAGAACCGGCAAAGAAACTGGAAACCGCTCGCCGTCGGCAAGCCGATCTTCTTCGACGAAGAGAAGACGGCGGCGTTCCAGAAATACAAGGGCTACCGCCTGGTGACGCCGGTACAGCTGTCCAGCACACAGGATCTCGCCATCCTCGACTCAGTGGCCGCCGAACTGGATGAAAAGACCGAGTTCAACGCGTCCTTCATGTCCGTCTATGACAGCCCGCAAGCCGGCAAGGCCATGCCCTACGCGGTGTTCGACGAAGCCCGGCAAGTCTGCGAGGCCGATGCCGTGGAGCGAGAGGAGGTGTTCTACGGCGAAGAGATGGGCCTGACCCCCGACAGGCTCAAGCAGATCATCGGGCAAGGCAACAGCTGCCACCTGGATTGCGTCGCCACGGACGACAAGCGATGCCCCTCCGTGGCGCTGGTGGATGGACCGCTGCTGTTCGAGCCCGACATCGATCCCGCGCCGCAATCGACAACCCAGACCGACGCGACGAAAAGCGTGTTGGAAGACTACCGGAACCGCACGCCCGTGCCCCAGAGATGCACGGTGGAGATGGGCTTCAAGACGACCGAGGGCCTGATCAACCATCACGCCAGCTACATGGCGCAGATCATCCTGGCCAAGCCCAATTCCAAGGGCTTCCTGGGCATCGGTCCTTCGGCCAAGCTCGATCATCTCTACTACGACGGCAGCGCCGGCGAGATGACGAATCTGACTGCGGCGGTGACCGACGAATCCGTCCGTTCGCTGAGCGATTTCAACCTGATCTTCTCCGTCGCGACCTCGTTCAACGTCTATCCCGAGAACCGCGCTCCGGAAGGATTCGACCCGACCTATCTCGACACCCATCGCCTGGAGCGCGACATCCAGTCGCCGGACATCGTCAACGCGATGACCGAGACCGAAGCCGGCCCGGCGCTTTGGAGCGTCGCGATCGGGCAGCATTCCAGCTCCGGCGTTTCGCTCGATATCGACGACCGCACGCCGCTCTTCCCGCAGAATCACGGCGACAGGAAGAACGTTCTCCTGGTCACCGCCTGCGAGGATTGCAGCGGCACGGAGCCGAAACTCTGGAGCAAGGCCTACCGCTCGGAGGCGCCGATGATCGCGGCGCCGGGGCTGAACATCCCAGGTTTCCTCAATCCCAAGACCCTGGTGGTCGCGGACGGAACCTCGCAGGCTTCCGCCTTCGTCAGCGGCACGGCGGCAACCATGTGGTCCTGCTGGTCGGGCGCGTACCTGAACGGCCAGAGCCTCAAGACGCGCCTCCTGACCACCGCCATGCCGATCGAGGACCCGACGGAAAAGGACGCCAACGGCAAGCCGAAGATCGTCAGCAACGTAGGCGTGATCAATCCCGAGCTTGCCCTCCGCGATCCCAAGGCGGTCTGGATCAAGATCAAGGGGCAATCCGACTACAGGAAGGTCAAGTCCTTCCTGTGGTGCGAGGACGTCATCGAGGGCCAGGCGCCCAATGCAACCTATGAAGACGCGACGATCGTCACCCGCAAGATCGGCCGCATGGTCCGCCTGCCGAGCACGCTGGCCGGGAACGAGGGGCTTTGGATATTCCATTCCCTGACCGGCGGCGGCGGCTTCGCGAAATCCGACCCGCAAAAGCTCGACATCAAGCAGCTGGCCTCGGTCGAGCTGCAGGACGAAGCCGGCGGCGCCCGCCTGCTGCTCGACAGCAACCAGATCCAGGACCTGTCCTTTCCGTTGAAGGCGCTCGGACGCCCGGCGAGCGAGACGCAACGGCACCAGTTCTGCCAATCCGCGGTGAGCGAGAATGGCGGTGGCCAATGAGCGGCCGGGCATCCTGGCGCGCGGGAGTCCTGCTCGTGGCCAGCATCGCGTGGCTGGCGCCGGCCGCCGCCCTGGCCGTGGACGTCTGCAACGCGCCGGCCAATTCGCAGACCACCTTCGCCCGGCTGAAGACCTTCAACAAGGAGCTGCCGCACGGCATCCTGATCCAGGACGCCGTCAACCTCGACGACACGCGCTATGTGCGCCTGCAGTTCCTCATCGATGCCGCGACCGGCGCGCACTGGAACGTGAGTCAGCGCGATTCGGCCGGTCGCCCCATCAATAGCTGGAGCGAGAGCTCGGCGCAGAATTCGCTGTGGACCGAGCGCATCCCGGCGCAGGACCCGATCAACCTCTACGTCGTCGGCGATGCGAAGGTGACGCTGAAACAGGTTCTGGCCATGCCCGAATCGGCGCGCAACGCGTTCTATTCGGTGCAGGACGCCAACCGGCCGAAATTCGCCGATGTCTTCGCCGGCGGCGGCGAGATCGGGTTCCTGGCCGATGCGACCGGCATGCTGGTTGACACCAGCGGGCGGGCGGCGCCGTGCTGCTCCGGCGTGATGGTGGGCGACGGGTTGTTCCTCACCAACTGGCATTGCGGCAAGGCCGTGCCCTCAGTGGCCGACGCCGACGAGAACGCATTGTGGCCGGCCGACCTGTGTCCCGACCTGTTCGTCGATTTCTCCTGGGACGGCGACGGCACCTCCAACGAGCATTTCTGCCAGCGCATCGTCGCCAAGAGCAAGGCGCTCGACTACGTGCTGATGAAGGTGGCGCCCGGCAATGCGGGCCGCCCGGTGGCGCCGACGCCGCTTCCCGATCCGCAGCCGGCGGGCGCAATGGTGCAGGACGGCAGCGACCTGTTGGTCATTCACCACCCGGCCTGCATGAAGAAGCAGGTCACGCGCAGCTGCGCCGTGCGGACGGCGCAATTTCCCGTCTGGACGGCGGCGGCGGACGATTCCGCGGCGCCGAAGACCCAGTTCACGCACGCATGCGACACAGCCAGCGGCAGCTCGGGCGCGCCGGTCTATTGGCAGCCGCCCGGCGGCCATGGCCTCGTCCTGGCCGGGCTGCACCGCGCGGGCTTTCAGCGCGACGGGGCGGGGGTCTGCGACCGGGTCAACAAGGCGACCCACATGCAGCTCATCATCGAAGATACCTTGCGCAAGGCGGCCGACGCCGGGAGCGGCATGGATGCGCAGGACCGCGACCTGATCACTGCAACCTTCGGGAGCCAGCCATGATCGGACATACACCAAAGGAACCTTCGCAAACCGGCATGCCGATGCCACAGGTCCCGGTCCGGCTGGCAGTCGCGGCTGGCCTTGTCGCCGGGCTCGCTGTGCTCGGCGGCGCATCGGCGCAGGCGCACGACCCGCTGGGCCTGATGATGATGGAAGGCCTGGACGACGAAACGCGGCAGACGCTGGAGGAGATCCAGGCCCTGCGCGACGCCGCCCTGGCGGAGGCGACGGCCAACAACGACCAGGCCGGCTTCGAGTTCGTGATCCGCAACACGGCGACGTGGGAGCCCGGCGCCATCGTCCAGGTCTGCTTCTTCGAGGGCGACCAGACCCTGCGCAGGCAGATCGCCGACGTGATGAACGAATGGACCAATTTCGGCGATATCGGCTTCGACTTCGGCCCGGCGGACAACATCCGGACCTGCGACGGCCGGACGCCGACCGACATCCGCATCTCGTTCTCCGGCGTCGGCCACTGGTCCTATATCGGCAAGGACGCGCTGCGCATCGCGCCGGCGAAGCAGACGCTGAACCTGGAGAATTACGACGACCAGCCGCCGGTGGGCGGTGCCTTCAACTACTACATCCTGCACGAAACCGGACATGCCCTGGGGCTGGAGCACGAGCACCAGAGCAAGTTCTCGACCTGCGAAGAGGAGTTCGACTGGCCTGCGGTCTATCGCGGCCTCAGCAGCTGGTCGAAGGAGAAGGTCGACCACAACATGAAGCGGCTCGCGCCCAGCGCATCCCTCACCATCTCCGAATACGACCGCGCCTCCGTCATGCACTATTCGCTGCCGCCGAGATTCTTCAAGCAAGGCCAGCAGGCCACCTGTTTCGTGCGGCTCAACACGGTACTGTCCAAGCTCGACAAGGAGGCGATGGCGATCGCCTATCCGCGCGGCAGCCAGGAGAGCCCGATCGCGGTTCCCGCCAACCAGGCATTGGTCGACGCGGTGGAGAAGATCCGCAATCTGCAGGAAGCGCCCTGAATCGGCGCCGGAAGGAGTCGGTTGCCGCTAGTTTTGCGCCGCGGGCTTGACCACTTCGGCGCCGTCGAGCGGGATTTGCGCGGCCGGGCCGACGACGATGAAGCTGAGCTGCGCGGCGTCGAGCAGCCTGGCGGCGACGCGACGGACATCCGCCGCCGTCACCGCGGCGATCTCCTTTTGCCGGCGCTCGACATAATCGATGCCGAGCGCTTCCAGCTGCAGGCCGCGCAGGGCCTGGGCGGTCTTCATCGTCGAGGTGAAATTGCGCGGGTAATAGCCGATGAGGTAGGTCCTGGCGTTCTCGAGCTCCTCTGCGCTCGGTCCCTCGGCGGCCATGCGCGCCCATTCCGCGCGCACGATGCGGATCGCCTCCACCACCTTGTCCGGGTCGGTTTCGAACTGGCCGGCGATCAAACCACCCGCATCCATGGTCCACAGATCGCTGCCGATGCCATAGACCAGGCCGCGCTTCTCGCGCACCTCCGTCATCAGGCGGGAGGAGAAGCCGCCGCCGCCCAGTGAATAATTGGCGAGATAGGCGGCGAAGAAATCCGGATCGCTGCGGGTGATGCCGGGCTGGGCGAACAGGATGGTCGCCTGCGGCGCGGCGAAATCCACCACCCGCGCGCCGCCCTTGGCCGAAGGCGTCAGCGGCGGCAGGTCGGGCAGGTCCGCCGTTTCGGGCAGCTTGCCGAAGGCCTGCTGAGCCCAGGCCCTGGCCGCCGTCGCGTCGATGTCGCCGACGATCGCCACATGCAGTCGCGCCCGCACGAAACGCCGCGCGACGAAGTCCTTGAGGTCCGCGGCGGTCAGCTTGGAAACGCTTTCCGTGGTGCCGTTGCCGGGCCGGCCATAGGGATGGCCGTCGAGCAGCATCTGATCCAGGTTGCGCCCGGCGATGTAGCCGGGATCGCCGGCGCCCTGGGCGATCTCGATCAAGAGGCCGTTGCGGATGCGCTCCAGCGGCTCGGCATCGAAACGCGGCTGCGTCAAGGCGAGGCTCAGCAGATTCGCGGCGACCTCGCGATCCTGCGACAGGAAGCGCAGATCCCCGGTGAAATCGTCCTGCCCCGCAGAGAAGCGGAAATCGATGCCGCGATCGTTCAGCTGCTTCTGGAACGCCGCCGAATCGAGCTCGCCCGCCCCCTCGTCGAACAGGCCCGAGGCGAGCTCCGCCAAGCCTTCCTTGCCCGGCGGATCATAGGCCGTGCCGCCCTTCACGCCGAAGGCGACCGAGATGATCGGATTGGCATGATCCTCGACCAGCCACAGCTCGATGCCGGCGTCGTTCGGGATGTTCTGGATCTCCAGCGCCGCCGCCAGCCGCGGCAGCAGCAGGAAAGCCAGGAAGATCGCAAGGCGTGAGATAACGCGTTTCACTGGCTCGCCTCCTGCGGGGCTTTGGGCAAGAGGATGCCGGTCACCGAATTCTCCGCCCGCAGGTATTTGCGCGCCGCTTCGACCACATCCTCCTGCGTCACCGCCGCGATCCGCTCCGGCCAGGCCTGCACGTCTGCCAGCTTGCGGCCCTTGGCCAGCGCCTCGGCCACCAGGAAGGTCGGGCCGCCGATGCTGTCGCGCGCCTTGATCGCGTCGATTTGCAGACGCTGCTTGGCCTCGGCCAGTTCCTCCGCGGCGACGCCGTCCTTCAGGATTGCGGCGATCTCGGCGTCCAGCGCTTGCTCCATCGCCGCCATGTCGCCGCCCTGGCGCGGCGTGGCGTAGAAGGTGAAGGTATCGAGATCATAGCTCTTGCCGTCGAAGCCGGCCCCGGCGCTGAGCGCCGATTTCTGGTCCACCACCATGTGGCGATAGAGCCGCCCGGCCGAGCCGCCGCCGAGAATCTCCCCCAGCACGATGAGCGCATAGGGCTCGGCCCGCGCCGCCGCATCCGCGCTGGCGGCGGCCTCCGCCTGGCGCAGGCTGGGCGCCAGGTAGCGGCGCAGCAGATAGGGCTGGCGCACCCGCTCGTCGGCCAGCGTCAGCCGCCGCGCGGCCGCCGGCGCCGGCTCCTGCAGGCGTTCGCGCACGACCGGCGCATGGGCGGCGATCGGGCCGAAATGCTTCTCCGCCAGCTTGCGCACCTCCTCCACCGTGACGTCGCCGCCGACCACCAGCACCGCGTTATTGGGCGCGTAGAAGCGGTCATAGAAGTTGATGGCGTCGGCGGTGGTGTATCGCTCGATCTCGTGCCGCCAGCCGATCACCGGCAGGCGATAGGGATGGTTGAGGTAGAGCGCCGCGTTCATCGCCTCGTTGAGCCGCGCGCCGGGCTCGTTGTCGATGCGGCCCAGGCGCTCCTGCAGGATGACGTCGCGCTCCGGCAGCACGATGGGGTCGGTCAGGGTCAGGTTGACCATGCGGTCCGCCTCCATGCCCATCACCAGGTCGAGATGCTCCTTGGCGATCTCCTGGTGATAGATGGTGACGTCCTGGGTGGTATAGGCGTTGTCGCTGCCGCCGCGCTTGTCGACTTCCATGCTGAACTGGCCGGGAGCCAGCTTCTGCGTGCCCTTGAACATCAGGTGCTCGAGGAAATGCGCGATGCCGTTCTTGGCCGGCAGGCCGTCGGCGGCGCCCGCCTTATAGGCCACTGCCTGCACCACCACCGGCGACAGATGGTTGGGCACCACCACGACCTGCAGGCCGTTGGCGAGGGTGAATTCCTCAGCCTCGAAGATCTGCGCCTGGGCCGGGGCGGCCGGCAGCGCGACGAGGAAGGAAAGAAAAAGGCCGGCGACCTGCGCCGCCGGCCTGAACCGGAATCGATGTCTCATGGCCTTAAAAGATGCCTTCCAGCATGCCGCGCTTCTTGCGCACGATGACCGGGGTCTCGCCCGTCGTCACCGGCTGGCCCAGCGCGGCGTTCTCCTGCAGGCGCTTCTGCTCGGCCTCGGCGTCGATCACGTCGCCATAGGGCTCCGGATCGCGCCAGAACACCAGGGTATCGGCCAACGTCTCGGAATCCGCCTGGTCCGCCGCCGTCTCGCTGTCAACCAGCGAACGGATGTTGGGATCGACGCCGCCGGCACCGGCGCTTTGCAGCAGCGCCGATTCGCCGGATGACTGCGCCGCCTCGGCCTCGCCTTCGCCGATCGGCGGGATCTGGTCCGGCTGCAGCCCGGCGCCGGGATAGCCGAACACGGCGGCGGCGGCCTGGTCGCGCGTGGTGCCTTCCTGCGGTCGCGGCGCGCCCGGTGTCGGCGGGCGCAGGTTGTAGTCGGGCGGCATGGAGAGCGGCGCGCGCGACACGACCTTGAACTCGTCGGGCGATTGCTTGGTCAGGCCAAGCTGTTCCTTGACGCTGGAGCAGCCGCCGGCGAGCGCGGGAAGCGCAACGGCCAGAGCGGCGAGCAAGAGCTTACGATTCATGGGCAAATCTCCTCACAGGTCGCGACCTGGGAGCCATATCGGCTGGGGTGGTTTTTACCGCGATCCGGGGCGCCAAACAACCCGCCCCTTCGGTCGGGTTAACCCCTTCAAAGAAATGTGATTTTTGGCCGTGATCAGGGAGCGGCGCGGCGCCGGCGGTCGCCGATGACGCCGTCATAGATGAGGAGCGCCACGCCCACCGTGATGGCGCTGTCCGCCAGGTTGAAAGCGGGCCAGGCCCAATCGCGCCAATAGAACAGCAGGAAGTCCATGACCGCCCCGATGCGCACCCGGTCGATGACGTTGCCGATCGCCCCGCCGATGACCAGCGCCAAGCCGATGGCCGGCAGCCTTTCCGCCGTCTGGGAAAGCCAGACCAGCAGGCCGAGGGCGATGGCGGCAGCCAGGGCGGCGAAGATCCAGGGACCGATGTCGTGGTCGGTGGCGAAAAGCGAGAAGCTGATCCCGGTATTGTAGCGCTCGACCAGGCTGAAGAACGGCGCCACCGGGATCTCCAGCGTGCCGGCCAGCAGCCACTCGAACATGGCGAACTTGCTGAACTGGTCGAGCAGCACCACCAGCGCCGCCAGGCCCGACATGGCGTAGAACAGCTTCGGGTTGGCGAGCTTCATGGTCATGCGGCAGCCTCGCCCACGGCCTCGGCACAACGGTTGCAAAGCGTCGCGTGATCCTTATGCGCGCCGACCTCCGGCAATACCTGCCAGCAGCGCTCGCATTTGCCGCCCTCGGCCAGCCTTACCTCGACGGCGACGCCGGCCACGTCGGCCAGGGTGAAGGCGCCGGCGGGCGCGGCCGCGTCGCTCAAGGTGACGTCCGAGGTGATGGCGATCTCGCTCAGATCCAGGCCGTCCAGCAGGGCACGCTGCTCGGCCGAGAGATGGACGACCGGATGTGCCTGCAGGCTGGCGCCGATCTTCTTGTCGGCGCGGGCCAGCTCGAGGGCCCCGGTCACCACGCGTCGGAGGTCGCGCAGCCTGGCCCATTTCGCCGCCAGTGCATCGTCGCGCCAAGCGGCGGGCGTGTCGGGATAGGTGCGCAGGTGGACGCTCGCCGGGCCGTCCTTCCCCCCATCGTCCTTCCCCCCATCGTCCTTCCAGGGCCGCGCGCGCCAGGCCTCTTCCGCGGTGAAGGCGAGGACCGGGGCGAGCCAGGCGGTCATGCGGGTGAAGATCTCGTGCAGCGTTGTGCGCACGGCGCGGCGGCGCAGGCTCTGCGGCGCATCGCAATAGAGCGAGTCCTTGCGAATGTCGAAATAGAAGGCCGAGAGATCGACGGCGCAGAAATTGTGCAGCTCCATGTAGCAATCGTGGAGGTCGAAATTCTCCGCCGTCGACCGCACCTTGGCGTCGAGCTCGGCCAGGCGGTGCAGCACCCAGCGCTCCAGCTCCGGCATCTCGGCCGGCTTCACGCGTTCCGCTTCGCTCCAGCCGTCGAGCGCGCCCAGCACGTAACGGAAGGTGTTGCGCAGGCGGCGGTAGTGATCCGCCATGAATTTCAGCATGTGGTCGCCGATGCGCTGGTCCTCGGCATAGTCGCAGCCGATGGCGACCCACAGGCGCAGGATGTCGGCGCCGTATTGCTTCATCACGTCCTGCGGCGCCACGGTGTTGCCGAGCGACTTCGACATCTTGCGGCCCTGCTCGTCGAGCGTGAAGCCGTGCGTCACCACCGTCTTGTAGGGTGCCCGGCCGCGCGTGCCGCAGGATTCCAGCAGCGAGGAATGGAACCAGCCGCGATGCTGGTCGGAGCCCTCGAGATAGACGTCGGCCGGCCAGGCGAGGTCGGCATCCTTGCGCGGCTCCAGGCAGAAGGCGTGGGTCGAGCCGGAATCGAACCAGACATCGACGATGTCCTTCACCTGCTCGAACTCGTCCGGGTTGTAGGCATTGCCGAGGAAACGCGAGGCCGGCGAGGCGAACCAGACATCGGCGCCCTCCTGCCGGAAGGCTTCGACGATACGCTCCATCACCGCCGGGTCGCGCAGCAACTCACCGGTCTTCTTGTTGACGAAGACGGCGATCGGCACGCCCCAGGCGCGCTGGCGCGAGATGCACCAGTCCGGACGCTGCGCGATCATGGAATGGAGGCGCGTCTTGCCCTGCGGCGGGACGAAGCGCGTCTCCTCGATCGCCTTCAGCGCCACATCGCGCAACCCGTTGGTGTTCATCGAGATGAACCATTGCGGCGTGTTGCGGAAGATGAGCGGCGCCTTCGAGCGCCAGGAATGCGGATAGGAATGGGTCAGCTTGCCGCTTTTCAGCAGCGCGCCCGCTTCATCCAGCGCCGCGATCACCGCCGGATTGGCGTCGCCCGCCTTGCCGCGATGGGTGAGCACCGCCTTGCCGGCGAAGAGCGGCACATGGTCGTAATAGCGGCCGTCAGCCCCGACCGTCTGCGGCATCTCCACGCCGTTCGCCAAGCCAAGCTCGTAGTCGTCGGTGCCGTGGCCCGGCGCGATGTGCACGAAGCCGGTGCCGGCCTCGGTGGTGACGAAATCGCCCGGCCATACCTTGACGACAAAGTCATACCCTTGCCCATGGAACGGATGGTGCGTCTCGGTGCCGACCAGAGCCGCGCCCTTGCCGCGCCAGAACACTTTCGAGCCGGTGATGCCGCACTCGTTCTGGAACTGCTCCAGCAACGCCTCGGCGACGACCAGCTTGTCGCCCGCTTTCGCCTTCGCGCCTGCGCCGACGGTTTTGACTTCGAGGGCGACATAGTCGATCGCAGCCCCGGTCGCCAGCGCGCGGTTGCCGGGGATGGTCCAGGGCGTGGTGGTCCAGATGACGATGGACGATCCGACCAGCTCCTTGACCGGCGAGGCCGTCACCGGGAACCTGACCCAGATGGTGTCGGAGACGTGGTCCTCGTATTCGATCTCGGCCTCGGCCAGCGCCGTCTTCTCCACCACCGACCACATGACCGGCTTGGAGCCGCGATAGAGACCGCCATTCATGACGAACTTGCCGATCTCGGCGACGATGACCGCCTCGGCCTCGTAGGCCATGGTCAGATACGGATTGTCCCAGTCGCCCTCGACGCCGAGGCGCTTGAACTCCTGGCGCTGCACGTCGATCCATTTCTGGGCGAAGTCGCGGCATTGCTGGCGGAACTCGTTGATCGGCACCGCGTCCTTGTCCTTGCCGGCCTTGCGGTATTCCTCCTCGATCTTCCATTCGATCGGCAGGCCATGGCAGTCCCAGCCCGGAACGTAATTCGCGTCCTTGCCCAGCATCTGCTGCTGGCGGTTGATCACGTCCTTCAGGATCTTGTTCAGCGCGTGGCCGATATGGATGTTGCCGTTCGCATAGGGCGGGCCGTCATGCAGGATGAATTTCGGCTTGCCCTTGGATTGCTTGCGCAGTTCCTGGAACAGCTTCATGTCCTGCCACGATTTCAGGATCGCCGGCTCCTTGTTGGGGAGATCGCCGCGCATGGGGAAATCGGTCTTGGGCAGGAAGACGGTCGCCTTGTAATCCACGAAAATCCTCTGGTCTCAACTCACATCGTAAACTGGCCGAACTAGAACTGACCGGAACCGAGCGGGCCCGGCTTCGGCCCCTGGTACTGGGCCAGGAATTGCCGCGCCTGGTCGCAATCGGCGGCGATCTGCGCCTTCAGCTCGTCCAGGCCGGGGAATTTCAGCTCGGGCCGCAGGAAGTCCAGCATCGCCACCCGCAGGTGCCGACCATACAGGTCGCCCGAATAGTCGAACAAGTAGACTTCGAACTGGATCGCATCGCCGCCCACGGTCGGGCGGTAGCCGAGGCTCGCCACCCCGTCGATCCAGTGCGGCTGGTCGGTCTCGTCCAGCGCCGCGCGCACCGCATAGATGCCGAGCTTGGGCAGCAGGTAGTCGCCCAAGGTGATGTTGGCGGTCGGGTAGCCGAGCTTGCGCCCCAGCTTCTGCCCATGCTCGACGCGGCCGGCGATTTCCCAGGCGCGGCCAAGGATCGCCGCCGCGTCCTGCGGCCGGCCGGCCTGCAGATGCTCGCGCGCCAAGGTCGAGGAATGTACAGCACCCTTGCCGTCGACCGCGGCGGAGACCGCCTCGACGCCGAAGCCGAGCTCCTGGCCCAGCGCCTTCAGGGTCTTCACGTCGCCGCTGCGGCCTTTGCCGAAGCAGAAATCCTCGCCCACCACGATGTGCGCCGCGTGCAGACTGTCGCGCAGGACCTGCGCGGCGAATTCCGGCGCCGTCATGGAGGCCAGCGCCTGGTCGAAATGCAGGCAGCAGGTGAAATCGAGACCGCTCTCCTGCTCCCGCCCCAGCCCCTGCAGCAGGCGCATCTTCAGGCGGAAGGGCGTCAGGCGGAAGGGCGGCTGGTCGGGGCGGAAGAAGCTGCGCGGATGCGGCTCGAAGGTCAGCACCCCGGCCGGGCCGCCATGCTTGCGCGCCAGCTCGAAGGCGCGGCCGATCACTGCCTGGTGGCCCAGATGCACGCCGTCGAAATTGCCGATCGCCACGGCAGCGCCGTGGCATTCAGGCGTCACCTCGTTGGGATGGCGGAACAGGCGCATGCGGGAAGTATAGCCGGAATCAGGCGGGGCGCTTCGGCACCAGGATCTGCGCCTCGCCCTCGATCACCAGGACGTCGCCGACATGGACAAGTGTGGCGAAGGTGCAGCGGCCCTTCTCCTTGTCGACCGCCGTCGCGGTGACGCGGGCGATTGCCGTGTCGCCGATCTTCACCGGCGCCTTGAACTTGAGGGTCTGGCCCAGATAGATGGCGCCCGGTCCCGGCAGTTTGGTGCCGAGCACGGCGGAGATGAAGCCGGCGGTGAGCATGCCGTGGGCGATGCGGGTCTTGAACATCGTGCCCTGGGCGAAGCTTTCGTTCAGATGCACCGGGTTGGTGTCGCCCGAGATGCCGGCATAGAGGACGATGTCAGCCTCGGTCACCGTCTTGGCGTAAACGGCCGTCGCGCCGACCTCGATCTCGTCGACATATTTGCCGCGCAGTTCCTCCGCCAGGCTCATCCCCGACCCCATCTGTTGCAGTGCGAAAACGGCCGGCACTATAGGGCGGCGGGGGTTCCAGGGGCAAGGCGGGCGCGGGCCGGGGCGGCGCCGAAATACATCCATCCGAACCTCGCATCTTGTCGAGTGACCCAAGGAGTGGTACATTACCTCAGTCGTGGAGCGGGGAATGATTCGAGGATTTCGGGACACTTGGCTTGAAGCCTTTTTCGCCACCGACAAGCAGGACCGGAGAATTCCCGCCGATTTGGCGCCGCGGCTGTTCCGAAAACTGCAGATGATCGACGATTCAACCTGCGATCTGGATTTGCGCGTTCCGCCCAGCAATCACTTTGAGAAGCTGGCCGGCGGCCTCAAGGGCTGGCATTCGATCCGTGTCAACGACCAGTGGCGGCTGATTTTCAAGTGGGACGGTGCCAAAGGCGAAGCGTCGGAGCTCTATTTGGATAACCACTCCTATCGAGGCTGATGATGTTGACAACCCGCAAGCCCGCCGGCATCGGCGAGATCCTGACCGAGGAATTCCTGAGACCCATGGGGCTGACCCAGGGGCAATTGGCGAAAGCGATGGGCGTGCCGCGCAAGCACGTCAACGAACTGTGCAACGACCGGCGCGCAGTCACCGCCGATACGGCGCTGATCCTGGCGCGGGTATTCGGCAACAGCGCCGAGTTCTGGCTGAACATCCAGCGCCGCGTCGATCTGTGGGACGCGATGAATTCGCCCAAGCGGCGCAAGCGCATCGAGCGCGCCGGGCCGATCGCGGCGTGAGCCTGCTAGCGGCGCTTGGCCTTGACCATTTCGTGACTGGTGGGATCGAATCCGGGCGGGAACCGGGTTGCGCCGTCGTATTCCGCGCCGCTGAAATCTGCGTCCCTGATCCATGCTTCCGACAAATTGGCACCTGAAAGGTTGGTGCGGCCAAGCAGGTTGTCCTTGAGGAATCGCGTCCGCACCAAACGCGCACCGAAGAAGTCGGTTTCCGCCAAGGTACAACCGCGGAACGTGCACTCCTCAAGATCGGCGCCGGCAAGACTATTTGCCCCCGCGAAGAGCCAGTAGAAATCGCTGCGCTTCATCGACGCGCCGGCAAGTGTCGCGAGCGTGAGCACGCCACCGTCGCACACGACATCGTCCAGAACGGCACCGCGAAGATCGCATTCATCCCATCTTGGGCCGCCGAGGGCGAAGCGCCATAAGACCTCGCCAGCCTGATTGCGGATCTCGCTGACCGGATGTCCGGACTTGTATTTGAGCTGTCCCACGGCCATGGCGTCACATCGCCTGGATCGGGCAGATTTCCTCGCGGCAGCGGCCTTCGTCGCAGACCCGGCAGACCTGGTCGCCTTCCCGCTTGGTGGTCACCGCGCGGTGCAGGATGGCGGCGATGGACTTGCCCAGGGCGGCGCCCTCGGCGGGGGGCAGCAGGCCGAGCAGGTCGTCGGTCACCCGGTTGCGGATCTGGTGCAGCTGGGCCGCAACGCGCCGCCCGGCTTTGGTCAGCTTCAGGCTCTGCGCGCGCTGGTCGTTCCGGGCGCGATCCTTGGCCACCAGGTCGCGCGCGACGAGCTTGTCCACGAGGCGCACCGTCGCGGAATGACTGAGCCCGATGCGGGTCGCCACCGGCTCGATGGCGGCACCCGGCTCCTGCTCGATCTGGACCAGGGCCGCCGCCGACATGGGCGAGAGGTCGAGTTCCGCCTGCCAGCGCGCCTCCACGCGGTCCTGGATCAGGACCGCGAGGGTGCCGAGCCAGTTGGAGGCCGCCGCGGCGTCCCCACTCTTTGCCTTGTCCTGTCCCATGAACTCCGCCTTTCGCGCCCATCCTGCTATTCCCGGCCCGGACGGGCAAGCCAGCGGGCAGGAAAATTCCGCTTGCTTTTTATATGCAGACTGCATACATATAATACACGCGAGCCGGCGAAACCAGAGGAAAGGTCGAAGCCATGACCGATTTCACCATCATCGAAGCGCCCTCGTCGCTGGGCCTCGGCGCGGCGGGCGTCGAACACCTGCCCGAAGCCCTGCTGGAAGCCGGCCTCGCCCGCCGGCTGGACGCCACGCGCCACGCCCGCCTGGCCGTGCCGCCGCGCGATCCGCGGCGCGACCCGGCAACAGGCATGCTGAACGCGCCGCGCATCCGGGATTTCGCGGTCATGCTGGCCGATCTGGTCGGCCCGGTGGTGGCGCGCGGCACATTTCCCATCGTGCTCGGCGGCGATTGCTCGATCGTGCTGGGCCCGCTGCTGGCCCTGCGTCGCGGCGGCAAGCGGAACGGCCTGCTCTTCCTCGACGGGCATGCCGATTTTTACCAGCCGGAAGCCTCGCCCACCGGCGAGGCGGCCGACATGGACTTGGCGCTCGCCACCGGGCGCGGGCCGGCGATCCTCGCCGATCTCGAAGGCTTGCGGCCGCTGGTGCGCGATGCGGACGGTGCCGTGCTCGGCTATCGCGATTCCGAAGAGGCCGCGCGCAACGGCAGCCAGACCCTGCCGCGCACGATCTTCGCCCAGGACCTCGCCGCCTTGCGCGACAAGGGTGCGGCGCGCGCGGCGCGCGAAGCGCTGGCGCACCTGGCGCGGCCCGAGCTCGACGGCTTCTGGATCCATCTCGACCTCGACGTGCTCGACGACGCGGTGATGCCGGCGGTGGATTACCGCCTGCCCGGCGGGCTCGCCTGCGCGGAGCTGGAAACCATCCTGCGCGCCGCCTTGCGCAGCGGACGGGCGCTGGGGATGACGGTCTCGATCTTCAACCCCGATCTGGACCGCGACGGCAGCATCGCCCGCAAGGTCGTCGAAAGCCTCGGCCGCGCGCTCAAGCCCTCGCCGGATGCACGGCTGGAACTCTGCGCGCAACGGCAGAGGAGGATGGGATTGGGGTTGCCGCAATTGCGCTGGGCGTAGACGACTTCATTTGATCTCGTCATCCCCGGGCTTGACCCGGGGATCCAAGTTTCCCGATCAAGGAATTTGGATTGCCGGGTCAAGCCCGGCAATGACGGAGAGAAGCGCGGCAGCAGCGGCGGTCTACCTTACGAACACGCGCAGCTTGTCGCGGATGGCGGCTTCGAGTTTCTGGTCGAGTTCGCGCATGGCGCTTTCGGTCATGTCGAACCAGACCGCCTCGCGCTGGTTCAAGGTCATGTTCTCGAGCACCGTGCGGCTGGCGCTGGCGCTGGCTTCGGCGCTGCCGGTCGTCTGCAGCTGCGGATTGCCGAG
>JAEUKU010000395.1 GCA_016794075.1 Rhodospirillaceae bacterium | reverse complement strand
CCGTCGGTGGCGATCAGCTTGAAGCGCGCGCCGGCTTCGTCCGCCGCCTGCAGCTGCGCCTCCAGGTCGCCCATGTCGTTGTTGCGGTAGCGGAAGCGCTTGGCCTTGCACAGCCGGATGCCGTCGATGATCGAGGCGTGGTTGAGCGCGTCGGAGATGACAGCGTCCTCTTCGCCTAAAATCGTCTCGAACAGCCCGCCATTGGCGTCGAAGCAGGAGGAATAGAGGATCGACTCCTCCATCCCCAGGAACTTGGCGATTGCTTCCTCCAACTCGCGATGGATGTTCTGGGTACCGCAGATGAATCGCACCGAGGCCATGCCGAAGCCGTGGCTGCGCAAGCCGTCCGCCGCCGCGTCGATCAAACGCGGATCGTCGGCCAGGCCCAGATAGTTGTTGGCGCAGAAATTCAGTACTTCGCGCCCGTCGGCGAGGCGGATGGCGGGACCTTGCGGCGTGCCGATCAGGCGCTCGGCTTTCCAGAAGCCGTCCGCCTTGATCTGCGCGAGGGTCTTGTCGAGCTCGGTGTAGAATGCGGCCTGCATGGCCGGTGCCTCCATTGCAATCGTCGCTCGATGCCCTCCCTTCTTTCTCGTCATTGCCGGGCTTGACCCGGCAATCCAAATTTGGATCCCCGGGTCAAGCCCGGGGATGACGAGGGGGAACATGGGGTCGAGCGTGAACTGGACTCTAGGCCCTCCACCCCGCCTGCTCAAATTCCATTTCCGCTGCCGGGAACCCCCGGCGCAGCATGCACTTGATCTCCATACGGCAACCAGGGACACGGGACCATGGGCGACACCGCACGCAAGACCGGATTGCAGGGCTTCATCATCGATTGCCGCACCGACGACATCGACGGGGCGGCCAGGTTCTGGTCCGAGGCGCTCCGCCTGAAGTTGGACCCGGCCGCCGATTCCGGCGATCCGGGCTATCGCCACCTGGAAGCCGGCCCCGGCGGGCTGGACATCGAGATCCAGAAGGTCGACCACGACAGCCGGGTCCATCTCGACCTCCAGGCCGAGGACGTGGCGGCCGAGGTCGAGCGGCTGGTCGGCCTGGGCGCCACCATCTTCAAGCAGGTCAAGGATTGGGTGGTGATGGAGGCCCCGACGGGCCATCGCTTCTGCGTCGTGCCGGCCAGGAACCGGCCGCCGCCGAAATAGCGGCCAAATGCGTGCAGGCGCCAAATGCGCGCAGGCGGTTGCGCTTTCTTGCCCCCGACTCCCCGCCGATGCTAAAGCATCGGTCCATGCAGCAGACGACGAAAATCGCCCCCTCGATCCTCTCCGCCGATTTCGCCAGGCTCGGCGAGGAGGTGCGCGCCATCACCGAGGCCAAGGCCGATTACGTCCATGTCGACGTCATGGACGGGCATTTCGTGCCCAACATCACCATCGGCGCGATGGTGGTGAAGGCGCTGCGGCCGCATTCGGCGCTGCCTTTCGACGTGCATCTGATGATTGCGCCGGTCGACGCCTTCATCGCCGAGTTCGCCCAGGCCGGCGCCGACATCATCACCTTCCACCCGGAGGCCGGGCCGCATCCGCACCGCACGATCCAGCTGATCAAGTCGCTGGGGAAGAAGGCCGGTCTGTCGCTCAACCCCGGCACCCCCCTGACCGCGGTGGAATGGCTGCTGCCCGACATCGACCTGGTCCTGGTAATGAGCGTCAATCCCGGCTTCGGCGGGCAGAAATTCATCGATTCCAGCCTGCACAAGATCAAGGAGCTGCGCCGCCGCATCGACGCTGTCTCGGAAGCGCAGGGCGGGCGGCCGATCGACCTGGAGGTCGACGGCGGCATCAACATCGCGACGGCCAAGCAGGCCATCGCCGCCGGCGCCGACGTGCTGGTGGCCGGCACGGCGACGTTCCAGGGCGGCGCGGCGGAATATGCGCCGAACATCGCGGCGCTCCGCGGGTAAGCTCCCGGTCCCGGTCGCGAATTGGCCGCAATTGTTCGCCAGAATGCCGCTGTTGAGCATGTCATTGTTGCGTTGAACATCGAGAGGTCCGGGCCGATGACGGCCATCGCCGAAGCACCGCGCAAATCAGCCGCAAGGAAGCCGCGCCGCGGCAATCGCCGGCCCAAATTGCTGGCGCCGCGGCTGCAGACGCTGTTCGCCCTGCCGCCGGCGCTGCTGCTGTCGCGCGCCTGGCGCCGGCTGGCCCAGCCGCTTTACCGCAGCGGCCTGTGGGCGGCGACGCTGGGCAACCGGTCGAGCGGCGAACTCGCGGCCCTGCCCACGGATCTGTGGCCGGCCGACGAGCGCAACGGCATGGCTTTGCTGCATGGCGAGTTCCGCTGCGGCGCCGAGCTGGTGCGCAACCCGAAGCCGCTCTTGAACGCGGTGGGGGTGAGCCAGGCCTGGCAGGAATGGATGGCGGGCTTCGCCTGGCTCGACGATCTGCGCGCCACCGGGGGGCCTGCGACGCGCCAGACGGCGCGGCAGCTGGTCCTCGCCTGGTTTGCTGAGACGGCAGCCTACGATTCGCTGACCTGGCGGTCCGATTTGCTGGCGGCGCGGCTGCGCCGCTGCCTCGTCAACGCCGCGTTCCTCGAAGTCAACAGCGACGCCTTGTTCCGCGCCCATCTGCTGCGCAGCCTGAATCGCCAGGCCGAGCATCTGTCGCGCGCTTTGCCCGACGGGCTGATCGGCGCGAAGCTGCTGAAGGCCGTCGCCGCCCTGCTGCTCGCCGCTTTGCTGCTGCCGCAGAACGAGCGCGCGGTGGAGAAATGGCTGCGCCGGGGGTTGACGCTGCTCGAGCGCGAACTAGCGGCGCAGATTCTGCCCGATGGCGGCCATATCGAGCGCAGCCCGGCCGTGATGCTGGATTTGCTCGAGCACCTGCTCGATTTGCATCACGCCTTCACGCTGACGCGCCGCGCCGCGCCCGAGCAGCTCGCGTCCAGCATCGAGAACCTGGCCGCCGCCTTGCGCCTGCTGACCCATCCCGATGGCGGGCTGGCGCTGTTCAACGATTCCAGCGAGGAGAGCCCGGCGGAAGTCGGCCTCGCTCTATTCCGCGCCGCCGCCTTGCGGAACGGCGAATTGCGCGAGCTCAGCCAGTTGCCGCAGACCGGATTCCAGCGCGTCACCGCCGGCAAGACGACGCTGATCGCCGATGCCGGCGCGCCGCCGCCGCATGGCTACGATGCCCACGCCCATGCCGGCACGCTCTCTTTCGAGTTGAGCCACGGCGCCGAGCGCATCATCGTCAATTGCGGCGCCCATCCGGTCGCGCCCGAATGGCGCGCCGTGCAAGGCGCCACGGCGGCGCATTCGACCCTGGTGGTGGACGACACCAATTCCTCGATGCTGCTGCCGCCCATTGGAAATTCGGGCGGCGGCCTGGCGCTGACACCCAAATCCGTGCTGGCGCGGCGCGAGGCGACCGAGGCGGGGCAATGGCTCGACATGCGCCACAACGGCTATGATGAGCCCTTCGGCCTGACCCATCGCCGGCGGCTGTTCCTCTCCGCCGACGGCAACGAGCTGATGGGCGAGGAGCTGCTGGCGGGGCGCGGCGGCAATGCCTTCGCCTTGCGCTTCCATCTGCACCCCGCGGTGCAGGCCTCCGTCACCCAGAACGGCCAGGCCGCCCTGCTCAAGCTGCCCGGCGCCGGCGGCTGGCGCCTCCGGGTCCAGGGCGGCGACCTCAACCTCGCCGACAGCATCTATCTCGGCCACAAGGGCCAGGTGCGCCGGTCGCAGCAATTGCTGGTGCTGGGCCTGATCGAGGGCGACGAGACCCATCTCAAATGGGCTTTGCAAAAGGAAGGCGTCCGGCGATAAAGGCCCGCCTTTCTCCCCTGCCGTGAGCTCTCTATGTCCGCCAGCGACCGCCCCATCCGCCGCGCCCTGCTTTCCGTCTCCGACAAGACCGGCCTGGTCGACCTGGCCCGGTTCCTGAGCGCGCGCGGGGTGCAGCTGCTGTCGACCGGCGGCTCGGCCCAGGCCCTGCGCCAGGCTGGCCTTGCCGTCACCGACGTCTCCGAGCATACCGGGTTCCCCGAGATCATGGACGGACGGGTGAAGACGCTGCACCCGAAAATCCATGGCGGACTGCTGGCGCGGCGCGACCTGCCGGAACACGTGGCGGCGCAGGGCGCCCACGGCATCGCCGACATCGATCTGCTGGTGGTCAACCTCTATCCCTTCGAAGCGACGGTGGCGAAGGGCGCCGACCGCGATACCACCATCGAGAACATCGACGTGGGCGGCCCGGCGATGCTCCGCGCCGCGGCGAAGAACCACGATTTCGTCACCGTCGTGGTCGAGCCCGGCGATTACGACGCATTGAAGCGCGAAATGTCGGCGCAGGACGGCGGCACCAGCCTCGCCTTCCGCCGCGACCTGGCGCGCAAGGCCTTCGCCCGCACCGCCGCCTATGACGCCGCCATCGCGCAGTGGATGGCGGGCGATCTCGGCGAGCCCTTCCCCGAACGCATGACCCTCGCCGGGACGCGGCAGGCGCTGCTGCGCTACGGCGAGAACCCACACCAGCGCGCCGCCTTCTACGTCACCGGCCAGGCCATCCCCGGCCTCGCCACCGCGAAGCAGTTGCAGGGCAAGGAGCTCAGCTACAACAACCTCAACGACACCGACGCGGCCTGGGAGCTGGTGGCTGAGTTCGCGGCACCCGCCATCGCCATCATCAAGCATGCCAATCCCTGCGGCGTAGCCACCGACGCCAGTCTTGCGGCCGCCTATGAGCGCGCGCTCGCCTGCGACCCGGTCAGCGCTTTCGGCGGCATCATCGCCGCCAATCGCCCGCTCGACGGCAAGACGGCGGAATTGATCGGCCGCATCTTCTCCGAGGTCATCATCGCCCCCGGCTTTTCCCCCGAAGCACGCGCGGCGCTCGGCGCCAGGAAGAACCTGCGCCTGCTGGAAACCGGCGGCATGCCGGATTCCGCGCGCGGCGGCCTCACCTTCAAGAGCCTGGCCGGCGGCTTCCTGGCCCAGGACCGCGACGCCGCGCGCATTGCGGCTGGAGACCTGAAGGTCGTCACCAAACGCAAGCCGAGCGAAAGCGAGATCGCCGACCTGCTCTTCGCCTTCATGGTGGCGAAGCATGTGAAGTCCAACGCCATCGTCTACGCCAAGGCCGGCGCGACGGTCGGCATCGGCGCCGGGCAGATGAGTCGGGTCGATTCCTCGCGCATCGCCGCCTGGAAATCGGCCGAAGCGGCGAAGGCCGCGAGCCAGTCGGAGAGCTGGGCCAAGGGCTCGGTCGTCGCCTCCGACGCCTTCTTCCCCTTCGCCGACGGTCTGCTCGCAGCGGCCGAGGCCGGCGCCACCGCCGTCATCCAGCCCGGCGGCTCGATGCGCGACGACGAGGTGATCGCCGCCGCCGATTCCGCCGGCTTGGCCATGGTCTTCACCGGCACCCGGCATTTCCGGCACTGA
>JAEUKU010000383.1 GCA_016794075.1 Rhodospirillaceae bacterium | reverse complement strand
GGGCCGCTGACCGGCATTCTTGCGCTCTACGCCTTCAACCGCGCCGTCCACCTGCTGGGTGCCGCCCGCGCCGCCGCCTTCACCGCCTTGCTGCCGCTGACCACTTTGTTGCTGGCCATCCCAACGCTGGGCGAATGGCCGAGCCTCGGCGACACGCTTGGGTCCGTGCTGGCCGCCCTGGGCGTGCTGCTGGCGACTGGAATCGTCCGACGCTAGAAGTGCAAACGCCCGCTTGGTAGGCACCAAAGCGGGCGGTCGCAATGCCGAACCGGCTCTGCTCAATCGGCCGGCTGGCTTCCCGTCAGCGGCTGCAGCCCTTCACTGCGGCCCTTACGAGCGGAGACCATCGCATAGAGTGCCGCTGCAACGATCAGTGCGGCCGCGAGGAGCGGGTAGATGTTGAAGGGGAAGGGCTGGCCCGGCTGCAGCGTTCCCCACAGCGGTATCAGCCAGATGGCCGTGCCAAGTGTCGGCACCACGATATGCGCGAAGGGCCGCTCCATCAGCCGGATGCCGTGCCGCCGGAGATAGAAGGGCAGGGCCGCCGTCGCCGTCATATAGATGAGCAGGGCCAGCATGGCGCCGAACCCAGCGATGTTGCCGAAGGCTGCCAGATAGTCCCAATGCGGCGCGGCGATCAGTCCCGGCGCCAGGGTGAGCGCCATGAACAGCGCCACCGCCAAGTAGGGTGTCTGAAACCGCGGATGGATCTTGCCGATGAAGGATGGCAATGCTCCCTCCCGTCCCAGGTTGAACAGGATTCGCGCGTTGGCATTGCCGGCTGCCATGAGGTTCGCGACGATGCTGGTCCATACCGCGAAGCGCAGGAACGGTTCGAGGACCGAGGCATAACGATGTGCAAGGCTCGCGATCGGTTCCGGGTCCTGCGCCAGGTCTCCGATGCGACCCGCTCCGAATCCAACCGCCGCTGCGTAGGTCGCCAGGATGTAGAGCCCCACCATGGCGACGATGCCGCCCATCACTGCGACGGGCAGCGCGCGCTTCGGCTCCGGCGTCTCCTCGGCGAAGGAGATGGCGCCTTCGAAGCCGACGAAGGAGAAGGTGGCGAAGACCATGCCGAAAGCGATGGCCGACATCTCGACATTGCCGAGGCTGGAGAGGCTGAATGGCACTGCCGTGTTTCCCTCGGCACCGCCCTGCAACACGACGGCGAGGCTGATCAGCAGCACCAGGATGAACTCGATCAGGAACAGGATCCATGTCGCCTTGATCGAAAGCGCCAGGCCGCGGACCATCATCAGGGTGCAGATCCCGACGCCGATGACGGTAAGCATTGTCCACGGCACCGTGATGCCGAACCAGCTCTGCAGCAGCTCGGCCGTCCAGCCGCCGAACAACACCGCGACTCCCGCCTGCAGGCAGAGATAGCCGACCAGCAGCACGAGCCCGCCGGCGACCGATGCGCGATGCCCGAAGCCTCGCGCGATGAAGGTCTGCAGCGACCCCGCGCTGGGCGCCAGCTTGGAGAACTCGGACAGCGCCGCGCCGGTGCAGAGCACGCCCAATCCGGCGAACAGGTACATCATCGGGATGTGGATGCCGGCGAAGCTGGCGATGACCGCCGTGGTGAAGAACAGGCTGAATCCCGGTGCCATGTAGGACATGCCGGCGATCAGCAGGTCCATCACCGAGAGCGCGTTGGTATTGAGGTTGTTGCCTGACGGGCCTGCCCCGTCACGCGTCGCGTGCTGCTGCATGAAACCCTCCCGCTGGGCGCCTTGAAGGCCGGCGCCTGTTTATGATATTTGGTCTAATATCATACCTTATATAAAAAGCAAACTGGATTCGGCGGGCAGGATGCGGAAAGGGATGCCGGCGCCGTTCACGCCTGGCCTGCGAGGCGCTTGCTCCAATCTTCGACATGGCCAGTGGCGAGGCGACGCTCGATGAGCGGTCGCCAGGCTGGCGGGCAATGCGGGAGCATCGCCAATGCCTGCAACGCCGCGCGATTGAGCGTGTCGCGGTAGAGCAGATCGAGTACGCGGCCCAAGGGCCATTCGGCGCAGGGCCGCTCCATCAGCGTCAAGGCATCGCCGGAGGCGACACGGCCGGGTTCCAGCACGCGGTAGTACCAGCCGGTGCGGCCGGCGCTCTGCACCTCGCGCGCCATGCTGGCGCGCCCGAAGCGATGGTTGAGCTTCCAGCACGGTTGGCGGCCCTGGCTCACCTGGACCAGCGCGCTGCCGAGGCGGAAAACGTCCCCAAGGCACACGTCGCGCTCGGTAAGGCTGCTTGTGGAGACGTTCTCACCGAAGGCGCCGGGTTGCGCCAGCAGCGCCGGCGGGGGATCAATGTCACGCGCCCAGGCGGCGTAGTGGTCAAAGGGATAGTGGTGGATCGCCTTCTCTGGTCCGCCATGATGGCGCGGATCGCCTTGTTCGTCACCGGCGAGTCCCGTCGGCGTCACCGCGACGGCACCGTCGCGCATCTGCTTCGCGATGCCGGAAAGATGCCGCGTCGGCGCGAGGGGCGCTGCACGGCCGGTCAGGACGGCAGTGATGGTGACGCTGATCGGCGTGTCGGTCATGGCGAATCCACAGAGAAAGAGAGCGTCCGGACATGGCGCATCCGGACGCTCAGTTGGTTCTCCACTCTCCGGGAGAACGGGGATCGGGATCAAGACCGGCCCGGGCAGGGGCGCTATGCTTTTATGGTGGATCAGGAGGTCGAGAAGCCCTTGCTCTCGGGAACCTCGCCCTCGTTCCAGCTGTGCTGCCACATGAAATGTTCGCAGACCTTGTCGCCGCGGAGATAGAACAGTTCCGCACCGCTCTCGCGCACCTGCTTGCCGGTTTCCGGGCTGGTGTAGCGGCTCTCCCAGGTGCTGGCGATGCAATTGCCGTGATGGGCGCGGTAGGTCTTCTTGATCTGCAGGTCCTTGGCATAGGCGAACCAGCGGGCGGGCCAGGCGCGCAGTTCGGCGCCCTGGTGCGCCTGGTTGGCGCCGTAGTGCACTACGGCGTCCTCCGTATAGCCGGCGGCGGCGGCTATGCCGTCGCGCGCCTGCCAGACGCGCTCAACATCGGCGACGAACTTGACCGGATCGACCGACAATCCGGGCGAGGCACTGGAATCGGGCATTCGTAGTCTCCTTGGTTGGCATTGAAAATCAGATGTCGAGCAGAAGGACACGGCGTTCCGCGTCCGTGACCTTGTGCTCCAGCGCGGCCTGGGTCTGGCGGCCGAAATTGGCGTAATGCGCCTGCACCTCGCTGCCTAAAGTCGCTGCGACGATGGGTGAGGCGGCGAACATCTCGGTCGCCTCGGCGAGGTTGCGCGGGATTGGAATGCCACCGCTTTCCGCATAGGCGTTGCCAGTCAGCCCCTCTTCCGGTGGCTCGATCTTGTTGCGCACGCCTTCGAGGCCGCTTGCCAGCATCCCGGCATAGACGAGGTAGGGGTTGACGTCGGCACCCGGCACGCGGTTTTCCACCCTTTTGGCGATACCGTTGCCGATGATGCGAAAGGCGACGGTGCGGTTGTCGACGCCCCAATGCAGTCGCGCCGGGGCGAAGGTGTTGGGGACAAGGCGCTTGTACGAATTGGTGGTCGGCGCGTAGAACAGGAAGAAGTCGCGCGCGTAGGTGATCAGGCCGCCGACGAAATGGCGCAGGGTCGGAGTCATCTTGCCGTCGCCCTGGTCGAAGGCGGAGCGGCCGTTGGGGCCGCGCATCGACAGATGGACATGGCACGAGCTGCCGCCGAAGCCGTGATGCCATTTCGCCATGAAGGTGGCGATCAGGCCCTTGCGCAACGCCAGCTCCTTGCACGCCGTCTTCATCAGCACGTGCCGGTCGGCCGCGTCGAGGGCGGCGGCGTAGGCCAGGTTCACCTCGATCTGGCCCGGCGAATATTCGGCCTTCACGAGTTCGACTGGGATGTCGGAGTGCTCAAGCGCGGTGCGGAGATCGGCGGCGTAGTCCTCGTCCTCCGAGGTTCGGATTACAGTCTCCGGATGCAGGGTGCGGTGCTTGGGCTGCAGATTGACGTAGCCCTTCTCGTCGGCGCTGTCGGGGGTCTCCTTGAGCAGGAACAGCTCGAGCTCCGAGGCGACGAAGGGAGCCAGCCCCTGCTGTTCGGCGCGCTGCAACTGCGCCTTCAGGATCTGGCGCGGCGAGACCGCGATCGGCGCGCCGCCGGGCGAGCGCGCGTCGCACAGCACGATCGCCGTGCGGGGGAACCAGGCGTAGCGCCGGAAGGTGGCGAGGTCCGGCACCGAGTTGAAATCTGGGAACCCGGTCTCCCACCCGGTGAGGCGGTAGCCGGGGTCCAGCGAATGGTCCTGCCCCCAGCCGAGGACCACGCTGCACGTGGCGACGCCGCTGCTGGCGCGCTCCAGGAAATGGGAAGCGGTCAGCCTCTTGCCGAACAGGCGGCCCTGCATGTCGGTGTCGGCGACGATGACCGTGTCGATCTCGCCCGCCTTGGCTAGGTGCCGCAATTCCTCCAGTGCCAGTGACATCTGCTTCTCCCAGTTTGCCGTTGGCTTTGCGCCAGCGTTTTTCATTAATGGTATGATGATAGACCATTAGAGTTGGAGCCGCAAATGGTTTTTGGTATGCTATAAACCAATCGCCCAGGGCGGCGATTCGCCGGCCGGGGAGGTCAGGAATCGGACAAAAGATGTCGAGACAGGCGAGCAAAGAGGCGCCGGCCGAGCGCGGCGAGAACTTCTTCCGTGGCTCCAGCGGCGCGCCGAAAGGCAACTCCTTCGAGGTGACGGTGGAAAAGCTGGGCTCGGCCATCAAAATGGGCTTCTACAAGCCGGGTGAGCAATTGCCGCCGGAGCGCAAGCTGGTAGAGGTGCTGGGCGTCAGCCGCACCACGATCCGCGAAGCGATCCGCGTCCTGAGCGCACAAGGCATCCTCTCCGTGCGGCGCGGCCGCACCGGCGGAACTTTCGTCGAAGCGTCGATGGTGCCGCGCAACGTGCGCGAGTTGCACCAGTCGCTGAAGCGCAAGGGCACCACGCTGCTCGAGATCCTCGACCATCGCCTGGTGATCGAGACCGGGGTGGCTGAACTCGCGGCGGAGCGCGCCAGCAAGGACCAGCGCCGCAGGCTGCTGGAGATGGTGGATGCCATGGCCGCGGCGGAGGAGTCCTTCGCCGACTATCGGCAACTCGACATCCAGTTCCATTTGCTGATCGCGGAATCGAGCGGCGTGGCCCGCCTTCAAGGAGTGTTGACCAACATCCATATCGAGCTTGCCGACCTCATGTCAGTGGTGCCTTATAGCCGCGAGGCCTGCGCCCATTCGACCACCCAGCACCGGCAGATCGCCGCCGCCATCGCTGCCGGCAAGGCGGCCAAGGCGCGCGAGGCGATGCGCGAGCACGTGATGGCGACCACCAGCTTCCTGCGCGGCCTGCTGCAGCCCTGAAATCCCGCTACCAAGGGGCCAATCCCGGCCCCAATAAGGGGTGGCGAGACCGGGCTTTCCTGGCTATAGCTGGCCTTATGCAACAGGGACTTATCCTCACCTCCGGGCTGGTTCTGGGCATCTGGGTGTACCTCGCCTTCCTGCACGGCCGCTATTGGCGCGAGAAGCCGCTTCCGGCGCCCCAGGCCGAGCTGAAGCACTGGCCGGAGGTGGCCGCCATCGTGCCGGCGCGCGACGAAGCCGCGGTGATCGGCGAGGCGCTGGGTTCGCTGCTGCGCCAGGACTATCCGGGCAAGCTGCGCATCATCCTGGTGGACGACCAGAGCACCGACGGGACGGCGGAGGTGGCACACGGCGCCGCCGCCGCCCACGATGCCGCCGACCGCCTGAGAGTGGTTTCCGGCGCCAAGCTCCCCCCGGGCTGGACCGGCAAGATGTGGGCGGTGCAGCAGGGCATGGAGGCCCTGGAGGAATTCTCGCCCGGCGCCAAGTATGTCTGGCTGACCGATGCCGACATCGCCCATGAGCGCGACAGCCTGCGCGGGCTGGTGGTGCGGGCGGAGCAGGGCAACCTGGCGCTGGCTTCGCTGATGGCGCGGCTGAAGACCGACACCCTGGCCGAGCGCGCGCTGATCCCGGCCTATGTCTATTTCTTCCAGATGCTCTACCCCTTCGCCTGGATCAACGACCGGCGCAAGAAGATGGGCGGGGCCGCCGGCGGCTGCATGCTGGTGGCGCGCAAGGCGCTGAAGGCGGCCGGCGGCATCGCCGCCATCAAGGGCGACCTGATCGACGATTGCGCACTCGGCCGCAAGATGAAGGCGCAGGGCCCGGTCTGGCTCGGCCTCGCCGACGGCGTGCGCAGCCAGCGCGGCTATCCGGAGTGGGGCGACGTGTGGCGGCTGATCGCCCGCTCGGCCTTCACCCAGCTGCATCATTCGCTGCTGCTGCTGCTGGTCTGCGTCGTCGGCCTGGCGCTGACCTTCCTGGCGCCGCCTTTGCTCACCATCCAGCCGCAAGTCGGCATCCGCGCCTTCGGCCTCGCGGCCTGGGCGCTGATGGCGCTGACCTACATCCCGACCTTGCGCAATTACGGCCAGCCGGTCTGGTGGGCGCCGCTGCTGCCGCTCATCGCCCTGTTCTATCTCGCGGCGACAATCGATTCCGCGCGCCGGCATTTGCTGGGCAAGGGCGGCGAATGGAAGGGCCGGCTGCAGGCCCAAAACCTGTCATGAGCGAGACGTCGCTGGAGATCGCGACGCCCTCCGGCAAGTCCTCCGCCACCGAGAATTTCCCGGTCGGCTCGGCGCTGATCCGCGCCGAGCTGCGGCCGCATGTGCACGCGTACTACCGCTGGGCACGCATGGCCGACGATATCGCCGACAATCCGTCGCTGTCGCCCGGCGACAAGGTGCGGCGCCTTGACCTGATGGAGGCGGTGCTGAAGGATCCGGCGCGGCAGGACGTGCCGGTCGCCGCGGCGATGCGGGAGAGCCTGAAACAGAAGCCGGTTCCCGTCGAGGATTGCACCGATCTGCTGATCGCCTTCCGCTGGGACGCGACCAAGCAGCGCTACGACGACTGGGCCGACCTGATGCGGTACTGCCGCTATTCCGCCTCGCCGGTCGGCCGCTTCCTGCTCGACCTGCATGGCGAGGACCCGGCGGGCAAGCAATATTCCGACGCGCTCTGCGACGCGCTGCAGGTGATCAACCACCTGCAGGATTGCAAGGCCGACTATCTCCAGATGAACCGTGTGTACGTGCCGCTCGACCACCTCCAGGCGGCCGGCATCAGCGTCGAGGCGCTGGCGGAGCGTACCGCGTCGCCGGCGCTGCGCCGCGTGCTCGACCGCCTGCTGGACGAGACCGACACCCTGATGGCCCTGGCGCGGCAATTGCCGGGCGCGCTCCGCGACACGCGGCTGCGCTGCGAAAGCGCGATCATCGTGACCCTCGCCGGCGCGCTGATCCGCAAGCTGCGCCGGCGCGATCCGCTGGCCGGTCGGGTCAAGCTGAACAAGCTGGAGATCGCCTGGTGCGCGCTGCGCGGCATCGCCTGGGCGCTGCTGACGCGCAGGCCGGGGAGGGGCGCATGACCGCCGCCGCATCCAGCGACAACGCCCTGCAATCGGACATCGCCGCCAAGGTGCAGGCCTCCGGCACCTCGTTCTACGCCGCCATGCGCCTGCTGCCCCAGGCGCGGCGCGACGCCATGTTCGCCATCTACGCCTTCTGCCGCGAGGTCGACGACATCGCCGACGAGCCGGCGGAGGTCGCCGACAAGCTGCGCCGCCTGCAGGGCTGGCGCCACGAGATCGCGCGGCTCTACGACGGCAATCCGCAGCACCCGATCGCCCGCGCGCTGCTGCCCCATGTGCGGGCGTTCGATCTGCGGCGGTCCGACTTCCTCGACGTCATCGACGGCATGGAGATGGACGCGCTCGAGGACATCGTCGCCCCCGACCTCGCCAAGCTCGACCGCTATTGCGACCGGGTGGCGAGCGCGGTGGGCCGCCTCTCGGTGCGCGCCTTCGGCGCCACGGAACCGCAAGCCGACCAGGTCGCGCATCACCTCGGCCGCGCCTTGCAGCTGACCAACATCCTGCGCGACCTGGCGGAGGATGCCGAGCGCGGGCGGCTCTATCTGCCGCGCGAGGAACTGGCGGCGGCCGGCATCGCGACGCGCATCCCGGCCGAGATCGTCGTCCATCCCAATCTGCCGCAGGCGTGTCGCGCCGTCGCGGCGCTGGCGAAGCGCCATTTCGCCTCCGCCCATGCGGCGATGGCCGAATGCGCCAAGGGCCCGATGCGCCCGGCCGCCATCATGGGCGCGGTCTATGGCGCCATCCTAGACCGCCTCATCGCCGCCGATTGGCGCGATCCGCGCAAGCGCGTCTCGCTGCCCAAGTGGCAGAAGATCTGGCTCGCCATCCGTCACGGATTCCTGTGATGGAAGCCGGCGCCATGAAAGGCCGGCGGGTCCATGTGATCGGCGCCGGACTGGCCGGACTGGCGGCTGCCGTGCGCCTCGCCAGGGCCGGCGCGCATGTGCGGCTCTACGAGGCGGCGCAGGCGGCCGGCGGCCGCTGCCGCTCCTATGACGATGCCGAGCTCGGCTGCCGGGTCGACAACGGCAACCACCTGCTGGTCTCCGGCAATGTCGCGGCGATGGCCTATGTGACGGAGATCGAGGCCGCGGCGACCTTCGACGTGGGCGACAGCGCCGCCTTTCCCTTCCTCGATCTCCGCACCGGCGAGCGCTGGACCGTCTCTCCGACCGATCACCTGTTTCCCTGGTGGCTGTTCCTGAAGCATCGCCGCGTCGCCGGCTCCCATGCCTGGGACTACCTGCAGGCGCTGAAGCTGCGCAACGCCGGCCCGCGGCAGACGGTGGCTGAGGTGCTGCCCCGCGAGTCCATCCTCTATGACCGGCTGTGGCGGCCGCTGACCGTCGCGGCGCTGAACACGGCGCCGGAGGAGGCGTCGGCGCATCTGCTGTGGACGCTCTTCGCCGAGACCTTCGGCAAGGGCGGCGCGGGCCTGCATGCGCTGCTGCCGCGCCAGGGATTGTCGGAGAGCCTGGTCGATCCGGCCCTGCGCGTGCTGGCCGCGCGCGGGGCGGAGATCTCCTTCGGCCATCGCCTGCGCGCGATCTCGCTGGTCGGCGATGCGGTCGCCGCGCTCGACTTTGCCGCCAAGGGCCAGGTCGACATCGCGGCCGACGAGGCCGTGGTGCTGGCCGTTACCGCGCCGGTCGCCACGGACCTGCTGCCGGATCTGGTCGCGCCGACCGAGTTCCGCGCCATCGTCAACGCGCATTTCCGGATCGAGCCAGCCCGCGTTTCAACAGGGGGCGCGCATCCGCCGTTCCAGGGCATCGTCGGTGGTACCGCCGAATGGCTCTTCGTCAAGCCCGGCCACGTCTCGGTCACCGTCAGCGCCGCCGAGCCCATCATCGACCGGCCGGCGGAGGATCTCGCGACGACGATCTGGCGCGACGTCGCGAAGGCGCTCGACCTGCCGCATGTGCCGATGCCAGCCTGGCGCGTGTTGAAGGAGAAGCGCGCCACCTTCGCCGCCACGCCGGAACAACTGCAGCGCCGGCCCGGCCCTGTGACATCGCATCACAACCTGTTCCTGGCCGGTGATTGGACGGCGACCGGCTGGCCTTCTACCATCGAGGGCGCGATTCGCTCCGGCTTCGCGGCGGCGGAAGCAGTTCGGCGCTGATTGCGCGCCACATTGCCGACTCATTTCGCCGCTACCAACGCGGAGCGTGTCGATGAACGGGAGAGGCGGATGTTCGCGGCCGAATTCACCCGATCGGAGCCGGAGCAGACCGGCCTCGCCGCCGCGCCGGGTGGCCGCCTGTGGTGGCGGCTGGACGGCGCCCGGCACCTGAAATCCGGCCGCGCCGCGCTGATCGCGGTGCATGGCGGCCCCGGCGGCGCGCATGACTACCTGCAGCCGTTGACTGCGCTGGCCGACGAGCGCGCAATCCTGCTCTACGACCAGCTCGATTGCGGCAATTCCGACCGGCCCGGCGATCCCGCGCACTGGACCGTGCAGCGCTTCACCGATGAGGTCGATTCCCTGCGCGCGGCGCTCGGCATCGGCCGCTTCATCCTGCTCGGCCATTCCTGGGGCGCGGTCATCGCGCTGGAATACGCCGCGCGCGGCCCCGCCGATCTCGCCGGCGTGGTCTTCGCCAGCCCGCTGATCTCCACGCCGCGCTGGGTCGCCGACAATCTCGCCCATCGCCGCGGCTTGCCGGCGGAGGTGCGGGCGGCGCTCGACCGCCACGAGGCCGCCGGCACCGTCGACAGCGCCGAATACCGCGCCGCCATCGCCGCGATGATGCGGCGGCATTTCTGCCGCCTCAGGGACGAGCCGCCGGAAGTCATGCGGCTGTTCCGCAAGCTGAACCTCGACCTCTATAAGGCGCTCTGGGGCGACAACGAATTCGTCTGCACCGGCGCGCTCAGGGACTATGACGGCTCCACCCTGCTGCCGAAAGTGGCGGCGCCGGCGCTGTTCGTCTGCGGCGAGTTCGACGAATCCACGCCCGAGGCGAACCGCGACTTCGCCGCCCTGGTCCCGGGCGCCAAGGTCTCGATCATCCCCGGCGCCTCGCACACCCCCATGTTCGAGAACCCCGCCGCCTTCCTGACCGCCTTGCGGTGGTTCCTGGACGATCTGTAAGCCCTTGAAATCGCTGCATGGCTGGCATCCCACGGGTGCGGCCGGATCGCCCTTTATTCCGTGACTTCGGCAGCTATACTGCGGCCCATCTGTTTACCGGCTTTCCGGTCCATTCCAGCCCGTTCGAGGTATCGCCATGTCGCAGACCGCGCTCAAGAAACCCGCCGCCGCCTTGTCGCTCAAGGATCCCAGCCTGTTCCGCCAGCAGTGCTACATCAACGGCCAGTGGGTCGACGCCGACAGCGGCAAGACCGTCGAGGTGACCAATCCGGCGACCGGCGAGGTGCTGGGCACCATCCCGAACATGGGCACCGCCGAGACCCGCCGCGCCATCGAGGCCGCCAATGCGTCCTGGGCCGGCTGGCGCAAGAAGACGGCGAAGGAGCGCGCCAACATCCTGCGCAAGCTGTTCAACCTGATGATGGAGAACCAGGACGACCTCGCCATCCTGATGACCGCCGAGCAGGGCAAGCCTTTGGCCGAGGCCAAAGGTGAAATTGCCTACGCGGCCTCGTTCATCGAGTGGTTCGCCGAAGAGGGCAAGCGTACCTATGGCGATGTCATCCCGGCGCACCAGGCCGACAAGCGCATCATCGTGACCAAGGAGCCGATCGGCGTCGTCGCGGCGATCACGCCGTGGAACTTCCCGTCGGCCATGATCACCCGCAAGGCCGGCCCGGCGCTCGCCGCCGGCTGCCCGATCGTGCTGAAGCCCGCGACCCAGACGCCGTTCTCGGCGCTGGCCCTGGCCGAGCTCGCGCATCGTGCCGGCGTGCCGGCGGGCGTGTTCAACGTGGTCACCGGCTCGGCGACGCAGATCGGCGGCGAGATGACGGCGAACCCGATCGTGCGCAAGCTGACCTTCACCGGCTCGACCCAGATCGGCAAGATCCTGCTCGAGCAATGCGCCAAGACCGTCAAGAAGACCTCGATGGAGCTCGGCGGCAACGCGCCGTTCATCGTGTTCGACGATGCCGATCTCGACGCCGCGGTCGAGGGTGCGATCATGTCCAAATACCGCAACACCGGCCAGACTTGTGTGTGCGCCAACCGAATCCTGGTGCAGGACGGCGTCTATGACGCCTTCGCTGCCAAGCTCACCGCCGCGGTCGGCAAGCTGAAGGTCGGCGACGGCCTGAAGGGCGAGACGCAGCAGGGTCCGCTGATCGACATGAAGGCGGTGGAGAAGGTCGAGGAGCACATCGCCGACGCGGTGAAGAAGGGCGCCAAGGTCGTCGCCGGCGGCAAGCGCCATGCGCTCGGCCATTCCTTCTTCGAGCCGACCATCCTGGTCAATGTCACCACCGACATGGCGGTGACGCGCGAGGAGACCTTCGGCCCGGTC
>JAEUKU010000382.1 GCA_016794075.1 Rhodospirillaceae bacterium | reverse complement strand
CGACGCGCCGGCGCCGCAGCCGCGCTGGAACCAGGACTGGTTCTGCGGCCTCGACGCGGCGATGCTCTACACGCTGATCCGCGCCCGCGCCCCGCAACGCGTGATCGAGATCGGCTCGGGCCATTCCACCCGTTTCGCCTGCCGCGCGATTCAGGACGGCGCGCTCGCCACGCAGGTCGTCGCCATCGATCCGCAGCCGCGCGCCGATCTCGGCCGCCTCGCCATCCGCTTCGAGCGCACGACGCTGCAGGAGGCTGATCGCGCGCTGTTCGATACGCTGCAGGCGGGCGACGTGCTATTCGTCGATTCCAGCCACATCCTGATGCCGGGCAGCGACGTGGAGCTGGTGCTGACCGAGATCCTGCCGCGCCTGCCTGCCGGCGCGCTGGTGCATTTCCACGACATCTTCCTACCCGACGGGTATCCGGCCGGCTGGACATGGCGCGGCTATAACGAGCAATCGGCGGTGGCCGGCCTGATGCTGAACGGCGGCTGGCGCATCCTCTTCGCCAGCCACTACGCGGCCAGCCGCTTCCGCGACCGCCTGGCGGCCGGGCCGCTGGGGCAAGTGCCGCCGCCGGCCGGGCCGGTGACCAGCTTGTGGCTGGAGAAACGATAACCCAAAAGCATCGACCTCGCGGCTATGTGTAGGCCGAGGAGGGATGCGACATGGCATATTCCGCGGCGCTGCGCGTGTTTGGGCCGAAAGGCGGATGGATGCGCCTGATCGAGGACGAGGAGGCCAATGCCGATCTGCCGCCGGTGGTGCGCGAGCGCATCACCCGGCTGCAGGATGGCAGCGAGCGGCTGATCAGCTGGATCCAGCTTGGCATCATCGTCACTTTCGGCGTGCTCTACGGCCTCTCGCGCCAGACCGCGCCGATGAACACCGAGATCTGGCTGCTGACCCCGGCGGCGATCGGCGCCTATTTCGTCGCGACCCTCATCCGCATCGTGATGGCCTATCGCATCCGCATGGGCTTCTGGCTTCTAGCCGGATCGATCGTCATCGACATGGCGCTGCTCTACGGCCTGATCTGGAGCTTCCACCTGCAATACATGCAGCCGGCCTCGTTCTACCTGAAGGCGCCGACGCAGCAATATGTCTACATCTTCATCGCGCTGCGCGCCTTGCGCTTCGAGGTGCGCTACGTGGTGCTGGCGGGCCTCGCCGCGGCGCTCGGCTGGCTGGCGCTGGTCGGCTACGTGGTGTTCGGCGATCCGAAGGATTCGATGCTGACGCGTGACTACATCCACTACATGACGTCGAACTCGGTGCTGCTCGGGGCCGAGTTCGACAAGATCATCACCATCCTCGCGGTCACCACCATTCTCGCTTTCGCCATCCACGGCGCGCGGCGGATGATGACCCAGGCGGTCACCGGCAGCCACGCGCGCGAGAACCTGTCGCGCTTCTTCTCGCCGGAGATCGCCCGGCACATCAGCCGCGACGGCCACCAGCTGATGGCTGGGGAGGGCGAGGCGCGCGAGGCCGCCATCCTCAATCTCGACGTCCGCGGCTTCACCCGGCTGGCCGGCACGGCCAGCCCGCAGGAGGTGATGGCGGTGCTGGCCGATTACCAGCGCCAGATGGTGCCGATCATCCAGCGCCATGGCGGCTCGATCGACAAGTTCCTCGGCGACGGCATCATGGCGACCTTCGGCGCCACGCGGATGCAGGATGACTACGCCGCCCGCGCCTTGCGTGCGCTGGAGGAATGCATGCAGGCGGCAAGCGACTGGAGTGCCGCGCAGGCGGCGGAAGGCCGCCCGGCGCTCGCCATCAACGGCGCGGTGGCCTCGGGCCGCATCATCGCCGGCGCGGTGGGCGACGCCACGCGGCTCGAATACACCGTCATCGGCGACGCGGTGAACCTCTCGGCCAAGCTGGAGAAGCACAACAAGGCGCTCGGCTGCCGCGCGCTGGCGCT
>JAEUKU010000377.1 GCA_016794075.1 Rhodospirillaceae bacterium | reverse complement strand
TCTGACCGCACCCTCGGCAACGTCGCGCTGGTGGCGGTCGCCTGTACCTGGGGCACGATGATTCCGGTCATCACCCATCTGGCGCAGGGCTGGGATCCGTTCTTCCTGGGCGCGGTGCGCTATGTCGGCGGGGTGCCGCTGCTCTATGTCGCGCTATGGCTGCGGGAGGGCTTCGCGCGCCCTGCCTACAGGCCAGCGCTCTGGCGGGCGATGCTGCCGGGCTGGCTCGGCCTCGCCACCTTCGCCTTCGTCTATACGATCGGGGTCGCGCATGCGAACCCGGTCATCGCCGCGGTGCTGAGCGCCGCCAATCCGGTGATCGGCGCGCTGGTCGGCGGGCTCATCTTCCGCCAGGCCTTCGACCGCCGCCTGGCGCCGGCGGTGCTGCTGGCCTTCATCGGCTGCGCGCTCGCCACCATCGACTGGAGCGCCGGCACTTTCAGCCTGCAGCTGCGCGGCGGCGAGCCGCTCTGCCTGCTCGCTTCCGCGCTGTGGGCCTGGTATTCGGTCGCCGTGCATCGCTGGCTCAAGGGCTGGTCGCAATTGCGCATCGCCGCCAACACCATGCTGCACGGCGCGCTGCCGCTGATCCTCGGCTACCTGCTGGCGCGCCAGCTCGGCTGGGCCCACGCGGCGCCGGCCGTGCCGCAGGATTGGGACATCGGCATCTTCGTCTGGATGATCGCCGGGTCCGTTGTCATCGGCCTGCTGCTGTGGAATTTCGGCGTCAGCAAGGTGGGGATCGTGCTGGCCTCGATCTATCTCAATCTGGCGCCGATCGTCGCCATCGGCCTGCTGGCGCTGGGCGGCCAGCGCCCGACCTGGACCCAGATCGCCGGCGGTGCGCTGGTCATCGGCGGCGTGGCGTGGAGCGAATGGCGGATGCTGCGCGGCCCCGCTACCAGTTGAACGCGTCGGTGGTGCGGCGCGCGCCGATCAGCATCGCGTCCGCGACCAGCCGCAGCGGCATCGCCTCCACATCGCTCTGCCGCCGGTCCAGCAATTCGGCGAAGCGACGGTAGATGCGCTGGTATTCCTCCATCTTCACGTCGACGACGGCCTGGTCCTCGACGCTGAGCGCGGCGCCGCCCTTGAACAGCCGCGCCCGGCGCCCGTCCCCCAGCGTCAGCGTCATGTGCCATTTCTCGTCGCCCTGCTCGCGCCAGTCGAAATCGGCGCTGAGCGCGACGTTGCCGGTCGGCGCGGCGAAGGCGACCTTGGCCGCGATCGGCGTCTGCCGATTGGCGGGATAGGTGAGCTCCGCGCTCTTCACCAGCGGCGTGAAGGGCAGGATGCGGGCGAAGATGGAGAGCGCGTTGATGCCGGGATCGAACACGCCGAAGCCGCCCGGCTCCCACACCCAGTCCTGGCCCGGATGCCACTTGCGCACATCCTCGCGCCATTCGATGGCGAGGTGTCTGAGTCCGGCTTTCGCAATGAGTTCGCGCGCCTCCTCGACCGCCGGGTTGAAGATCGAATGCCAGGTGGCAAACAGCACGCGGTCATGCACGCGCGCGACCGCCTCGAGGTCGACGAGTTCCGACAAGGTGGTCGCCGGCGGCTTTTCCAGCAGCACGTCCTTGCCGCGCTCCAGCGCCTCACGCGCGATGGCGTGGCGCGCGCCGGGCGGCGTATTGACGGCGACGATCCCCACCTCCGGCAGCGCCTTGTAGAGCTCCGCTGGGCTCTTGAAGCTCGGCACGCCGCCGCTGCTCAGTCCCCGCGTGCTGACGACCGCCGCCAGCTCGAAGGCCTCACTCGCCGCGATCACCGGGACATGCTGGTCGAGAGAGATCTTGCCGAGACCGATGATGGCGATCTTGCGCTTCGACATGCGGTGCCTTTGTCATACAAATGAACAGGCGGGCACCATACACGGTTTCCCCGGCGTTTCCAGGGGCCTCCGCGGCTATCGCCGTCCTGGACTGCGCGATGTCCGATGCCAGGGACAGGATCTCCGGGCACAGCAGCGGGCCGGTGTGCGGGACCATGAGCACGACCGCGCCCGCCAGCAGCACCAGCAGCTTCAGGCGCGGTCGTGCAATCATCGGCGGCGCCCCTATTGCGGGTAGTCCGTGGACAGGGTGAGATCGCGCCACTGGTCGATCTCCGCCCGTCGCTGGGTGAGCTTGGTCTCGATGCGGCCGAGGGCGTCCGACCCCGCCGCATAGCGCAGGGGAGGATGCTCGGTGTCGGCCAGCACCAGGATTGCCTTGGCCAGCTTCTCCGGATCGCCCGGCTGTCTGTTGGCGCGGCTGGTGAAGGAGGTCTTGGTCCGCTCCGAGAATGCCCCGTAATCCGCGATGCTGTTGCCGCCGAAGCGCACCGAGCTGTCGTTGAGGAAATCGGTGCGGAAGGCGCCCGGCTCGATCAACGTCACCTTGATGCCGAACTGGGCCACTTCCTGCGCCAGGGCTTCGGAATAGCCTTCGACCGCGAACTTGGTCGAGCAATAGACCGAGCCGCCGGCGGCGGCGACCAGGCCGCCCACCGAGCTCACGTTGAAGATGTGGCCGGCGCGTTGCTGCCGCATGACCGGCAGCACCGCGCGGGTCACGTTGAACAGGCCGAAGACGTTGGTGGCGTATTGCCGCGCGATCTCCTCGGCGCCGATCTCCTCGAACAGGCCGAGCTGGCCGTAGCCGGCATTGTTCACCAGCACGTCGATGCAGCCGAACTTGGCGACTGCCGCGTCGACCGCCGCGCGCACCTGGTCCTCCTGCGCCACGTCGAGCGGCAAGGCGAGGACGCGGTCGCCGGCGGCCGCATAGAGCTGCGCGACCTGGGCCTGGTTGCGGCCGGTGGCGACGACGCGGTCACCGGACGCCAAGACCGCCTTGGCGAGTTCCGCGCCAATGCCACGGGAAGCTCCCGTGATGAACCAGGTTCTGCTCATGCTTCTTCTCCTTGTCTTGGACGGTTTGACGGTCGTTGCGCATGCGTTGCGCGAGCGAGCGCACCAGGCGCTCCTGCTGCGCGAGGCCGGCGCGGATTTCGGGAATGCTGCGTCTTGCCATGAATTGGCCTCCTGACTTTCCCGGCGCCAAATCATTCCGCGCCGGGACGAGGAGAAAGCTGGGCGTCCGGGTTTGAATTCCGAATACCCGAAGGTCTCTATCTATTGCCTGATCCTATCGCCGGCCGTTGCATTGACCGCCGTGTGCCCCAGGTTATATCCAGTTCGTCTTGGTCTCACGAGGTCGCCATGGTCGAGAAAACCCCCATACAGCAGCAGATCGTACAGCAGCAGATGACGGCCCAGGTCCTGCGCCTGGCGCCGACCCAGGGCATGACGCAGACCGCCCTGGAGAGCGTCCGTCTCATGCGCTCGAACCAGCCCTGGCCGCGCCACCCGGTCCTCTACGAGCCGTCGATCTGCATCGTCTGCCAGGGCCGCAAGCGCGGCTTTCTCGGCGACCAGGTCTTTGTCTACGACCCGCAGCAATACCTCGTGCTGTCGGTGCCGCTGCCCTTTGAAGGCGAGACCGAGGCGAGCGCGGAGGAGCCGTTCCTCGGCGTCTCATTGCGGATCGACCTGACGGTGGCGGCGGAGCTGGTGCTGGCGCTCGACGAGGCCGGCGGGCCCGCCGTGCCGGCGCCGGCGGGGATCTGCGCCACGCCCCTCGACGCGCCCTTGGCCGACGCGGTGCTGCGGCTGCTGCAGGCGCTGGCCTCGCCCTTGGAGGCGCGGCTGATCGGCCCCTCGATCCTGCGCGAGATCTATTTCCGCGTGCTGACGGGCGAGCAGGGCGGGGCAATCCGTGCCGCGCTTACCCATCAGAGCCAGTTCGGCAAGGTGGCGAAGGCGCTGCGCCGCATCCACGCCGAGATCGACGCGGATATCGATGTCGGCAGCCTGGCGCGCGAGGCGGGGATGAGCGTCCCGGCCTTCCACGCCCATTTCAAGGCGGTGACCCAGACCTCGCCGATCCAATACGTGAAGGCGACGCGGCTGCACCGGGCGCGGCTGCTGATGGTGCAGGAGGGCGCCAGCGCGGCGCATGCCGCGTCCCGCGTCGGCTACGAAAGCGCTTCGCAGTTCAGCCGGGAGTTCAAACGCTTCTTCGGCCGCACGCCCCAGGAGGAGGCCGCGGCCATGCGCAGCATCCTGGTCAACTCGCCGGCGCTTGCCACGCCGATGCTGGGCGACCGGCGCTACGTCGCGGCCACCTGACCGCCGGAAAGGGAAACGCCCGGGGACGTGCTCTCGCGCATCCGCCGGGCGCCGTCGGGAGGAGGAGTCTGCGTCTTAAGCGGCGGTCGAGATCAACGCCGGGGCATAGAGCGGCCGCATGCTGGCGGAATCGTCGTTCACCAGCTGGCGCGTCTCGTCGCGGCTGACGCCGATCCAGCAGAGCGTCACATCGTGGCCGCCGGCGATGCCGCGGCGATGCTGGTTGGCAAGCTCGACCGTTGCGAAGGGCCCGGATTGCAGGCGCATGGGCATGGTGAGGCTGCCGACGTTGTAGTTAACGTAGAACTGAAGCATGTCATGCTCCCCAAGTTGCCAAGGTAAGAAACCGGTAATCTTTTGTTGGAGTGATCGTTCCGTGCGGGCCGGCCGGCGTCAACTCCACCGGCCACACTGGGTGATCAAGGTTACACTTGGGCCGAATTTGAACGTTGGCGGCGTTAACCGTCACAATCCAGGCGCGCCGCGGCTTTGCGCCGCATGGCGGGGCGATGCATGCAATTTCTGTTAACCTGCAACGCGCGGATAGCATGGTTTTTCGTCGAGTGTTGCTCAAAGGCAATGCTCGCTGTGACCGAAAAGCCAGGTGGAAATCGACCTGAGTCGCAGCGCGCGACTTGGTTAAAATAACTCGGCCAGGCGCTCGCCCGCGTTTCCCGGCATTTTAAGGAACTTTAAAGAAATCCCCGCCATTCTGCGTAGGACGAATGGCGAGGGTGATCACCGATCTGGCTTCGCCGCACGAGTTTCAAGTCCCGACGCTAACACCCATACCTCCCACGACACTCGCGGCCGCACCTCACAGTGCGGCCGCAACTTTGAGTCCCTCCAGAACTGCCTCTTCCGCCGTGCGCGGGGTCACGCAATCGCCGATCAGATGCACCTCGCCCGCCCAGCCGGCGAGTTCGTCCTCCAGTTCCGTGGCGCGGTGGTGGCCAAGGGAAGCGACCAGCGTGTCCACCTCCTCGAAGACGATCGGCTCGCCGCTGGTGGCGTGCTGGAAATAGACCGTGTTGCCGTCGACGCCGTAGATGCGCGCATACGGCACAATCTCGACGCCCAGCTTGTGCAGCTGGCCCACCCAGTGGTCGCGCACATATTGGTGGATGCGCTGGCCGGCCATGTAGCCGTCGACGCAGAGCCGCACGCGGCAGCCCTGGCGCGCCAGCATCTCGGCGACGCCCAGGCCGATCCAGTCGCAGCGCCAATCGGCGATGACGACGGACGGACCGACATTCACCTCGTTGCGGATCACCTGCCAGGCATTGACGACGTGGCCGGTCTCCAGCCCCTCGATCTCCGCCGCCCGCGGCTTGGCGCCGGTGGCGATGATCACGGCATCCGGCTTCTCGCGCTCGATGAACTCGCGCGTCACCCTCTGGCGCAGCACCACGCGGGCGCCGGCCAGTTCCATCTCGCGGCTGAGATTGGTGACGATGCCGCCGAATTCGGCGCGGCCGGGCAGGGCCTGCGCCAGGACGGTCTGGCCGCCCAGCCTTTCGCTCGCTTCGTAGAGCGTCACGTCATGCCCACGCTCAGCCGCAATCGCCGCCGCCTTCATGCCGCCGGGGCCGCCGCCCACCACCATCACCTTCTTGCGCGTGGTCGCCTTGGTGAGCGTGCCGTAGGTCAGCTCGCGCCCCGTCTCCGGATGCTGGATGCAGGAGATCGGATAGCCCATGTGGAAATGGCCGATGCAGGCCTGGTTGCAGGCGATGCAGGCGCGCACGTCGTCGAGGCGGCCGGACTGCGCCTTTTCGGGCATCTCCGGATCGCAGATCATCGCGCGCGTCATGCCGACCATGTCGGCCTGGCCGGAGGCGATCACCTTCTCGCCGTCCTGCGGCTGGTTGATGCGGCCGGCGACGAAGACGGCGGCCTTCACCTTCGCCTTCACCGCCGCGGCGAAGGGCGCCACATAGGCGTTCGCGATCGCCATCGGGGGGACGATGTGCACGGCGGCGCCCAGACTGGCGGAAGATCCGGCGATGACGTTGACGTAGTCGAGCAGGCCGTCGAGCGCGACGATCGCCTGCAGGGTCTCGGATTCCTGCAGGCCGTCGGGGTCCTTCTCGTCGCCGCTGATGCGCAGGCCGACGACGGTCGCATCGTCCACCTGGGCGCGGATCGCGGCGATCACCTCCTTGAGGAACCGCAGGCGGTTCTCCAGGCTGCCGCCATATTCGTCAGTGCGCAGATTGACGCGCGGATTGAGGAACTGCGCCGGCAGGTAGCCGTGGCTGGCGACGATCTCCAATCCGTCGAGTCCGGCGCCGCGCAGGCGGGCCGCGCTATCGCCATAGCCCCGCACCACCTCGTCGATCATCGCCTTCGTCATCGGCCGCGGCATGACATGGAAGCGATCATTGGGCACGGCTGAGGGCGCGTAGGCGACCGGCATGGTGCCGTCCTGGCTTTCCATGATCTCGCGGCCCGGGTGGAAAAGCTGGCCGAAGACCTTGCAGCCATGCCTGTGGATCGCCTCGGCGAGGCGCCGATAGCCGGGCACGCTCGCCTCCGATGCCATCAGCACATGCGAGGTGTATTTGGCGCTCTCATGCACGCCCGCCGCCTGCACCACGATCAATCCGGCGCCGCCCTTGGCGCGGGCCTCGTGATAGGCGACGAGCGCATCGTTGGGCACGCCGCCGCTGATCAGCGTGGTGTCGTGGCCGGTGGAGAGGATGCGGTTGCGGATCTCCAGCCCGCGGATGCGGATGGGAGAGAAGAGATGCGGCAGCTTGCTGGTCACGATCGTCGCTCCGCTCAGGCCAGCCCGTGCTTCTGGCGCCAGTCGACCGGCGACAGCGCGTAGAACACTTGGGCCTTGTCGCCCTCGTATTTGAGCGGCGTGTTCTCCGGGACCCATAGCACGTCGCCCGGCGCGCAGTTGAAGGTCGCGTCGCCCACGACCAGGCGGAAGGCGCCCTCCAGCACCACGATCAGCTCGTCATAGAGCACCGTCCATGCGATCGAGCAGCCGTCGAAGGTGGCGATGCCGGCGCCCATGCTGCGGCTGACATCGGGCCCTACCAGCCGCGCGATGGTCGCCGTGCCGGGCGGTCCGCCATAGGGCGCGAAGCTCATGTCGGATTTGCGATAATGGATGACGTTCGGCCTGCTCATCGCTGATCTCCCGGGAAACGGCGTCCGCAAACTAGCGACACGGAAGTGGCCGCGCAACGCCGAGCCGGCAGCGGCGTGCGGCGCGAGTGCCGCGAATGGGATTGATTGCCGCCGCGCTCAGAACGCGCGGCCGAGTTCTTCGGCCCGCCGCAGGATGCGCTCGGGATAAGGCTGGCCTTCGATCGAGCCGTAGAGCAGCTCGAATCGCCGTTCGCTGACGCCGCAATAATCGAGGATGCCGATGTCGATCTGCGTCCGGATCGCGGAATCGTAGCCGCGCTTGGCGAAGGCCTCTTCGGTCGCGCCGGCGATGCCGATCGCCCAGACACGGCGCTGCGGAAACTTGCGCGCGCCATAGGCCCAGCCGTTGTTCCACACCCGGTCGATCCAGCCCTTGAGCAGCGCGGGCATCGACCACCACCAGACCGGAAAGACCATCACGGTGGCGTCGTTGCGCTCGATCCGCGCCATCTCGCGCCGCACCGCCTCCGAGTAGACCTTGTCGTCATCGCTCCAATCCGGCTCGTCGGGCTCGCGCAGGACCGGATCGAACTTCTCGGCCGCGAGATCGGCGCATTCGACCGTATGGCCGTTGGCCGCGACGGCCGTGGCGAAGGCGTCGGCGGCGCGGCCTGAGAGAGAATCCCGACGGGGATGGGCAAGCACCAGCAATACCTTCACGTTCCAGTCTCCCGGCCATCTTGCATGCCGCACTGTATCTGGCCCGCCGGTCGCCGCAACGTGGCAGATTTCCCAT
>JAEUKU010000336.1 GCA_016794075.1 Rhodospirillaceae bacterium | reverse complement strand
GCCGCCGGATTGGTCACGTCGTTGGCGCCGATGACGAAGGCGACGTCGGCCTGGGCGAAGTCGCGGTTGATGTCCTCCAACTCGAACACCTCGTCATAGGGCACGTTGGCCTCGGCCAGCAGAACGTTCATGTGGCCGGGCATGCGCCCCGCCACCGGGTGGATGGCGTAGGAGATCTTGGCGCCCTCATGCTTCAGCAGGTCCGCCATTTCGCGCAAAGCATGCTGCGCCTGCGCCACCGCCATGCCGTAGCCCGGCACGATGATGACGCTGGCGGCGTTCTTCATGATGAAGGCCGCATCCTCGGCGCTGCCGGCCTTGATCGGCTTGTCGCCGCTCTTGGCCGCCGGGCCTGCCGTGCCGCCATCGGTGCCGAAGCCGCCCAGGATCACGTTGAAGATCGAGCGGTTCATGCCCTTGCACATGATGTAGCTGAGGATGGCGCCCGAGGAGCCGACCAAAGCGCCGGTGATGATGAGCAAGGTATTGGAGAGGGTGAAGCCGATGCCGCAGGCCGCCCAGCCGGAATAGGAATTCAGCATCGAGACGACGACCGGCATGTCGGCACCGCCGATGGGCAGGATCAGCAGGAAGCCCAGCAGCAGCGAGACCGCGACCAGGGCCCAGAAGGCGATCTCCGATTGCGTCACGATCACGGCGACGATGAGGGCGATGATGCCGAGGCCGAGCGCGGCATTGAGGATATGCTGGCCCGGGAACACAAGCGGCGCGCCGGACATCAGCGCCTGCAGCTTGGCGAAGGCGATGATCGAGCCGGTGAAGGTGACGGCGCCGACCGCGACACCGAGGCCCATCTCGATCAGGCTCGCCGTATGGATGTCGCCCGCGACGCCGATGCCGAACTTCTCCGGCGCGTAGAACGCTGCCGCTGCCACCGCCACGGCGGCGAGGCCGACCAGCGAGTGGAAGGCGGCGACCAGCTGCGGCAGGGCCGTCATCTGGATCTTCTGCGCGATCAGCGCGCCGACCAGGCCGCCGGCGATGATGCCGGCGATGATGAACCAGTAGCTCTGCACGATCGGCAGCGCGACGGTGGTGACGATGGCGATCACCATGCCGACCACGCCGTAGAGCAAGCCGCCGCGCGAGGTCTCCGGCGAGGAGAGGCCGCGCAGCGACATGATGAAGCAGATCGAGGCGACCAGGTACAGGAAGGCGGTCAGGGTCTCGTTCATGTGTTTCTCCCCCGCTCCGCCTCAGCGGCCTTTCTTCTTGAACATCGACAGCATGCGATGCGTGACGATGAAGCCGCCGAAGATGTTGACCGAGGCGAGCGCCACGGCGACGAAGCCCATGATCTGGCTGAAGCTGAAATCGGCCGGGCCGGCGGCAATCAGCGCGCCGACGATGATCACCGACGAGATGGCGTTGGTGACCGCCATCAGCGGCGAATGCAGCGCCGGCGTCACCCGCCAGACCACGTAATAGCCGACGAAGCAGGCCAGCACGAAGACGGTGAACAGGAACACGAAGGGCGCGTGGGCGATGCCCTCGCTGACCTGGATGGTCGTATCCACAACGGTTGTCGTTTCCATGGGCAGCGCTCTCCCCTACGCCTTGAAGTTCGGATGGATGATCTGGCCGTCGCGGGTCAGCGCCACGCCTTTCACGATCTCATCCTCCCAGTTGATCTTCAGCCCCTTGGTCTCCTTGTCGATCAGGAGCGTCAGGAAATTCAGCAGGTTCTTGGCATAGAGGGAGGTGGCGTCGGCGGCGAGCCGGCCCGGCACGTTGGCATGGCCGACCAGCTTCACGCCGTGCTTCTCCACCACCTGGCCCAGCTCCGAGAGCGGGCAATTGCCGCCCTGCTCCACCGCCAGGTCGACGATGACCGAGCCCGGCTTCATGCTCTTCACCATCTCCTCGGTGACCAGCACCGGCGCCTTGCGGCCGGGGATCAGCGCGGTGGTGATGATGACGTCCTGCTTCTTGATGTGCTCGGCGACCAGGGCCGCCTGCTTCGCCTTGTAGGAATCGCTCATTTCCTTGGCGTAGCCGCCCGCGGTCTCGGCCTGCTTGAACTCCTCGTCCTCCACCGCGACGAAGGTGGCGCCGAGGCTGCTCACCTGCTCCTTGGTCGCCGGGCGCACGTCGGTCGCGGAGACGATGGCGCCGAGGCGCCGCGCGGTGGCGATCGCCTGCAGCCCGGCGACGCCGACGCCCATGATGAAGACGCGGGCCGGCGCGACGGTGCCCGCGGCGGTCATCATCATCGGGAAGGCGCGGCCATATTCCGCCGCGGCGTCCAGCACCGCCTTGTAGCCGGCGAGGTTCGATTGCGAGGAGAGCACGTCCATCGATTGGGCGCGGGTGATGCGCGGGACCAGCTCCATGGCGCAGGCGACGATGCCGGCCTGGGCATAGCCGTTGATCGCGTCCTTGGCGCCGTAGGGATTGAGGATAGCGGCGAGCAGCGCGCCCTTCTTCATCAGGCCGAGTTCGTCATTGCCCTCGGCTGCCGTCAGCGGGCGCTGCACCTTCAGCACCACGTCGGCATCGCCGAGAGCGGCGCGCGCATCCGGCACGATCTTGGCGCCCGCCGCGGCAAAGGCCGCATCAGGAGTCGACGAACCGTCGCCGGCACCCGTTTCGATCAGCACCTCGGCCCCGGCGGCCACGTATTTCTTCACGCTGTCGGGAGAAACTGCGCAGCGCCGCTCGTTCGGGCGCCGCTCCTTGACCACGCCAATCTTCATCTTCGTCCCCTGACTCCCCGGCCCGCCCTGAGTCCAGGCCGATTCGGCGGCAACAGCCGCGCCATCTCAACGGCGCGGCATATTGCACACATTCGCAGATGCGAACAAGGCATGCATATGGCCAGGGCGCGAGTGTGAAATCGGCAGAAACCTGCGCAACTCCGACTCAAGTCAGGTGAAGACTCTGGAAATTTCCAGCCCCCCGCGCGGCATCGCCGGAACACGCCCAGCGATGCCGGCCTGGTTTGTCTGGCCGCCTACGCTTTCCAGTGCGGCGGGATGGTCTTGGCGTAATAGGGCAGCGCCTCGATGCGGGCGAGCCAGGCGGCCACCCTCTGCGGCAGGTCGCCGCGCTTGAGGCCGAGGCCCGGCGCGCGCTCTTCGACGCGGACGGGCATGCGCATATAGGGATAGACGGCAAAATCGGCGAGGCTCAGCGCATTGCCGCCGAAATAGTCGGCCTGCAGATGGCCTTCCCATACCGCGAGCTCGGCGCGTAGCTTGTCCTTGCTCTCGTCAATGGCTGCCGCGTCGCGCTCCTCCGGCTTCACGTAGAGCACCTTGTCCATCAGATCGCTGGCGGCGTTGTAGAGCTTGTCGTCGGCTTCGGCGATCATCCGGCGGATCACGGCGCGCGCCTTCACGTCCTTGGGCAGCAGCGGTTTCTCCGGATAGCGCTCCTCCAGGTATTCGCAGATCGCGTTGGACTGGGCGAGGGCGAAGCCGTCATCGAGAATCGCCGGCACCTGGGCGCGCGGATTCACTTTCAGGAATTCCGGCGACTTGGTCTCGCCCTTGTCGAAATGCAGACGCTTCGCCTCGTGCGCGATGCCCTTGTGCTCAAGCGTGAGCCACACTTTCCAGGCGAAGGGCGAGCCGGAGCCGTAATAGAACGTCAGTGCCATCTTGTCTTCCTCAGTGAACGCGGCATCAGGGCTGCCGCTTGAGCCCGCTCTCTTTCAGGGCCTGCTTCTGCCGCTTGTCCAGCGCCTTCACGTCGAAGCCGTGGATCAATTCGTGGAACAGGCGGTACCAATTGATCTCCGCCTTCAAATGCATGAAGACCGAGCCGAGGCCGATTGCAGCGCGGTCCATGAAGACGAATTCCTTGGGCGGCGTTACCGGACCCAGGCGCCGCAATTCGGCGTGCACGCCCTCCGCCACCTCGCGGCCATAGATGCCACTCTCCGAATCCTGGATCTTCCGCTCCTTGTCCTCGAGCAGCGGCCCGTAGACGAAATGCGCCCAGCGGTTCAGCACGTCGATTACCTCGCGCGACAGGCCCTTGAAGCCCCAGCTCTCATAGGCCGAGACGGCGAGGTCACGGTCATCCTCGAGCAGCGCGAAATAGAGGTCGATGACGCCCTTGACGAAGCTCGGCTCGAAGATGCGCACGCAGCCGAAATCGAGCAGGTTCACGTCGCCGTTCGGCCGCACCGAGTAGTTGCCGAGATGCGGGTCGCCGTGGATGACGCCGTATTCGTAGAACGGCACGTACCAGGCGCGGAACATGTTGAGGGCGATGCGGTTGCGCAGCTCTAGCGGCGGCTTCCCG
>JAEUKU010000282.1 GCA_016794075.1 Rhodospirillaceae bacterium | reverse complement strand
CAGCCGGGCCGAGCGCGTGGACCAGAACCGCAAGGAGATCCTGCACAAGGGCGTCTACACGCCCTGCGCCCCCTGCGCCGAGAATCCGGCCCGCTCGCCGCTGTGGCAGGTGAAGGCCTATGAGGCGGTGCGCGACAAGGTAAACAAGACCATCACCTATCACAACGCCTGGCTGGAGATGTTCGGGGTGCCGGTGTTCTACACGCCATGGTTCCGCCACCCGGATTTCGGCGTGAAGCGGCAGAACGGCTTCCTGTCGCCGTCGCTGAACTTCTCGAGCAAGTCCGGCACCCAGATCCGCACCCCCTATTTCGTCACCCTGGGGCCGGACAAGGACGTCACCTTCACGCCAATCCTGCGCTTCGGCGGCGAGCTGCAGGAAGGCCCCGGCGCGGTCGGCATGCTGGAATACCGGCAGCGGGTCATGAACGGCCGGTTCCGGCTTGCCGGCTCCGGCACCATGGAAGACCGCATGTCCGAGGAGCTGAACGAGGACGAGCGGCACGAGTTGCACGACGAGCTGCGCGGCCACGTCGAGGGCGACGGCCTGTTCGAGATCAACGACGATTGGCGCTGGGGCTTCGATTTCAAGGCGACGTCGGACAAGGCGTATCTGAAACGCTTCCGCCTGGGCTCGCGCGACATCCTGACCGACACGGCCTGGGTCGAAGGGTTCTTCGGCCGCTCCTATGCCAATGCCCGGGCCTATGCCTTCCAGACCACGGATGACGATCTGCAGGGCGACCAACTGCCGATCGTCGCCCCGATGCTGGATTACCGGTTTGTCGGCGAGCCGGGGATCGCCGGCGCCTATTGGGGACTCGACGCCAACTTCATGAACCTGCGCCGCATCGATGGGCGCGAATCCGTGCGGCTGGCGATGGAGCCTTATTGGACGCTGCCCTTCACCAGCTCGATCGGGGACATCTACCGGCTGACGCTCTCCATGCCGACGACGATCTACACGGTACACGACGTGGACCCGGATAGCGACGCGCGCGACCCCAGCGGGATCGACGATTTCGACGGCACGGAGTTCCGGGCTGTGCCGAAGATGACCTTCGATTGGCGCTATCCCTTCGTGAAGACAACGCCGAATTTCACCCAGGTCTTCGAGCCGATGTTCCAGCTGGTGGCGGCGCCAGACACCGGCAATACCGGCAAGATCCCGAACGAGGATAGCCGCGCCTTCGAGCTGGACGACACCAACGTCTTCCTCGGCGACCGCTTCGCCGGCTGGGACCGCGCCGACACCGGCTCGCGCATCACCTATGGCGCGCAATGGTCGGGCTATCTGCAGCCCACCGGCCATATCAACGCTTTCCTCGGCCAGAGCTTTCAGCTCGACCACGATGACAATGACGAGTTCCGCGTCAGCGGCGGCATCCAGGACGACCTGACTGATGTGGTCGGCAGGCTCCAGGTGCGGCCCGGGAACGGTATCGATCTAAGTTACCGTTTCCGGCTCGACGTCGAGGACGCCAGCTTCCAGCGCCATGAGGCGCGGGCAAGCTACGGCAACGAATATGGCTATGTCGCGACCTCCTATGCCTTCATCAATTCCGACGGCGTCGAATTCGAGGATCGCGAACAAGTGAGCGGCGCGGTCGGCGTTAACTTCGCGGAGTACTGGTCTGCCAAGGTCAATTCGTCCTATGATCTGGCCAGGAACCGGCTACTGTCGGTCGGCGGCGGGTTGAAATACCTCGATGAGTGCTTCGAGCTGGATTTCTCCGCCACCTACACACCCGCAGGCGATACGGAGGAAACCGAGGGCGATTTCGCCTTCCTCTTTGTCGTGAACTTCAAGAACCTCGGCGGCATCGACGTGCCGTTCTAGCTTGCCAGACAGAGATGCCGATGCCACGCAACGCCATGACCAGATTCTTTCGGCACATCGCCCCGCGCCTCGTGCTCGGACTGGGACTGCTGACCGCCGCCACCGGCCTGTCGGGCGTGCCGGCGACGGCGCAGGATTCCATGCGCATCGCCGCGGTGGTGAATGAAGACATCATCAGTGAGCTCGATATCTTTATGCGGCTACGCCTGGCGATGCTTTCCGCCCAGCTCGAGGACACGCCGGAGACCCGCGAGCGGCTGATGCCGCAGGTGCTGCGCAATTTGATCGACGACCGGCTGAAGCTGCAGGAGGCCAAGCGCGAGGGCATCCGCGTCAACCCCGCCGACGTCGACAAGCGGATCAACCAGATCGCCGAGCGCAACAACATGTCGCGCGAGCAGATGGAGGAGTTCCTGCGCGGCAACGGCGTGCTGATCGAGGCGCTGGCCGATCAGATGAACGCCGAACTGAGCTGGGCGCGCCTGGTGCAGCGCAAGCTGCGGCCGCGCATCACCATCACCGACCAGGAGATCAACGACGAAGCGCGGCGCATGCGCGCCACCGTCGGGCAGAACGAATACAAGCTGTATCAGATATTCCTGGCGGTCGACGCCCCGGACCAGGAGGCGCAGATCCGCGATTCCGGCGAGCGTCTGATCGAGCAGCTGAACGCCGGCGCGGATTTCGAATCGCTCGCCAGCGAGTTCTCGCAGGACGAAGGCGCGCTCAAGGGCGGCGATTGGGGCTGGCTGCGGCTGGACCAGATGGAGCCCGCCGTGGCCAAGGAAATCCAGCTGGTGCCGGCCGGTCAGGTGATCGGCCCGGTGCGCGGCACCGGTGGCTACTACATCGCCTTCGCCAAGGAGACTCGCGTCGCCGGCGCCGCCGACACGGCGGACGGGACAGTCAACGTCAAGCTGCTGCTCTGGCCGCTCGCCGCAAATGCAGCGGAGAACGAGGTCAACCGCGCCATCTCGCAGGCGCAGACCATCGCGCCGACGATCGAGAGCTGCGCGCAGATGCCCGAAGTGGCCGGGAATGCCGCGCCCGCCGTCTACCGCGAACTCGGCAACGTGCTGGTGAGCGACCTGCCGAAGGAGGTGCGCACGACGGCGATCAACCAGCCGATCGACCTGCCCTCCGACCCCATCCGCACCAGCCAGGGGATCGGGCTCTATGTGATCTGCGGCCGGGAGGCGGGCGACGAGGACGCGCTGTCGCGCACCGCGATCGCCGACCGGCTCGGCCAGCAGCGCCTGGAGACCCTGGCCCGCGGCTATTTGAGCGATCTGCGGCGCTCCGCGGTGATCGATATCCGCCTATGACCGGGCGCCTATGACCGCAACGGACGGCCTGCCGCCGCTGCGCGAGGTGATCGCCAGATACGACCTCGCCGCGCGCCGGTCGCTCGGCCAGAATTTCCTGCTCGATCTCAACCTGACCGGAAAGATCGCCCGCGCCGCCGGCGATCTCGGCCGCGGCACGGTGATCGAGATCGGTCCCGGGCCGGGCGGCCTCACGCGTGCGCTGCTTGCCCACGGCGCCACGGAGGTGATCGCCATCGAGCGCGACCGGCGCTGCCTCGGCGCCCTGGCCGAGATCGCCGCGGCCTATCCGGGACGGCTCACCGTCATCGAAGGCGACGCGCTGGCGATCGACTGCGCCAGGCTGGGCGAGGCGCCGCGCCGCATCGTTGCCAATCTGCCCTACAACATCGCCACCGCGTTGATCATCAGATGGCTGCAGGCCGGGGCCGCCTTCGCGTCGATCACGGTGATGGTTCAGCGCGAGGTCGCCGATCGCCTGACCGCGACGCCGCGCAGCAAGGATTACGGGCGGCTGAGCGTGATCACCCAGTTCCTGGCGCGGCCGCGCCGCCTGTTCGACGTGCCGGCGCGCGCCTTCGTGCCGCCGCCCAAGGTGACCTCCAGCGTGGTCGAGATCATCCCGCTGGCCGAACCGGCGGCGCCAGCGCGGATCGAGGACCTGGAACGCGTCACCCAGGCGGCCTTCGGCCAGCGCCGCAAGATGCTGCGCCAGAGCCTGCGCAGCCTGGGTATCGAGGAGGTGGAGGGATTGCTCTCCGCCGCCGACATCGCGCCCACCGCGCGGGCTGAGGAGCTGACGGTTGCGCAATTCGCCGCGCTGGCGCGGGCAGTGCGGGCACGGCGAGAGCCAGGAAAGTAGATATCCCAGGTCGTCATCACCGGGCGAAGACCCGGCAATCCAAGTTCGCAACAAGCTCGTTTCGTCGACACTCGGATTGCCGGGTCAAGCCCACGGCTGTCCGGTTTGATTTTTCTGTACAAAGCGCATGGCGTTGATTCTACTGGGGAACAGACGTTTTCGCGGACGTTACGGTTCCATCAGGAGGTCAACGCCATGCCGGTGCAGGCTACGGTTTTTTCGAGGGTTTTGCAGCATGTTCCTTGGGGCGTGTTCGACCGCGTGGTGAGGTCGCAGCGGACCGACAAGGGCCATCGCACCTTGAGCGCGCGCTCGCATCTGGCGGCGTTGCTCGCGGGTCAGCTGATCGAGGCTCGCGGTTTGCGCGACATCGAGGCGGTCATGGCGTCGCATGCGCCGGCGCTCAGCCGTCGTGCGATCGAGCCGATCTGCCGCTCCACCCTGGCGGACGCCAACGCCAAGCGATCACCGGCTGCCTTTGAGGCGCTGATCCCGGCGCTGCTGGCCAGGCTCTCGCCAACCAAGGCCCGCCTGGCGCGTGAGGATCTGCGCCTGCTCGATTCCACGCTCCTGCGCCCCGGTGCCCAAGCGGCCGCTTGGGCGCGCTTTCAATGCGGCCAAGTCGCCGCCAAGCTGCACGTGGTATTCGATCCTCAAGCAGCGGTGCCGACCTTCTTCGAACTGACCTCCGGCAATATCAACGATATCACCGTCGCCAAGAAGCACATGCTGCTTGCCGCAGGGGCCACCTACGTGTTCGATCTCGGCTATTATGACTACGGGTTTTGGGCCGATCTCGACGCCCGCGGCTGCCGGTTCGTAACCAGGCTCAAGAAGAATACCGAGCCGACCGTCCTGGAAGAACGCCCGGTCGAGCCGAACACCAATGTGACCGCGGATCGCGTCGTTACCCTGCCACCGCGGCAGGCGCGCAGCCGCAAGAACCCCTTCGGCAAGCCCGGCAGGGCCATCGGCGTCCGCCTCGAGACCGGCCGGCACATCACCCTCTTCACCAACGATCTCGAAGGCCCGGCCGGCGAGATCGCCGAACTCTACAAAGCCCGCTGGCAGATCGAACTCTTCTTCCGGTGGATCAAGCAGAACCTGCGCATTCGAAGCTTCCTTGGACGCTCCTACAATGCCGTTCGCCTGCAGATCGCAGCCGCCATCATCACTTACCTGCTGCTCATGCTCATGCACCGCGCCAGTCAAACCAACAAGTCGCTCAGCGCTTTCTGTGCCGTCCTCCGCGCTGCCCTATTCACACGCTTCGAGCTCTGTACCCTTCTCAAGCGCAGCGAAACGCCAAGAACCAGGCAAAAAAACTTGCCCTCCCAACAGCTCAGCTTCCAAATATGATCGACGAACCGGACAGCCGTGGGTCAAGCCCGGCAATGACGAAAAAGGACGACACGTAGAAATACTACTGCCCCTCGCGCAGGCCCTTCACGAACTCGGCGAGGCCGATCTGGCGCTGGCGCTTCAGGCGCTCGGCGGTGAGGATGGCGCGCACGCGTTCGACGCTGGAATCGAGATCCTCGTTGACGATGATGTAGTCGTATTCGGCCCAGTGGCTCATCTCGTCGGCCGCCTTGGCCATGCGGCGGGCGACGACGTCGGCGCTGTCCTGGGCGCGGGTCTTCAGGCGCTGCTCCAGGGCGCGCATCGAGGGCGGCAGGATGAAAACGCTGACCAGGTCCTCGCGCGCCGACTGCGCCAATTGCTGGGTGCCCTGCCAGTCGATGTCGAACAGCACGTCCTGGCCCTTGGCCAGCGCGCGTTCCACCGGCTTGCGCGGCGTGCCGTAATAGTGATCGAACACCTTGGCGTATTCGAGGAACTCGCTGCGATTCACCATCAGGTCGAACTCGGTGGGCTCGACGAAATGATAGTCGACCGCGTTGCGTTCGCCTGGCCGCATCGGCCGCGTGGTGGCGGAGATCGACATGGCCAGGCCGGGCTCGATCATCAGCAGCCGGCGGGAGATTGTCGTCTTGCCGGCGCCGGAGGGGGACGAGAGCACCAGCATCAGCCCGCGCCGCCGGATCTCGACAAACCCCGATGGCCGCGCTGCCTCCAGACCCATGATCCCCGCCCGACTTGCCCCGATTGTTCGATGTGACTACTCGATATTCTGCGCCTGTTCGCGCAGCTGCTCGATGGCTGCCTTAAGCTCGATGCCGAGATTGGTCAAGGCCAGATCGTCGGCCTTGGAGCAGAGCGTGTTGGCCTCGCGGTTGAACTCCTGGCAGAGGAAATCGAGCCGCCGGCCGATGGCGCCGCCCTGGTCCAGCAGGCTCCGGGCCGCCGCGACGTGGGCGGCGAGACGGTCCAGTTCCTCGCGTACATCCGCCTTGGCGGCGAGCAGCGCGACCTCCTGCGCCAGGCGCTCCTCCGGCAAGGTGACGACCGGCGGCAGCAACTCGGCGATCTGCCTGGCAAGTCGCGCCCGCACGGCCGCGGGCTGCGCCGCCGCAGCGCCGGCGGCGGCCTTGGACAGGCGCTCGATCTCGCCCAGGTGCTGCCGCGTGATGATGTCGAGCTTGGCGCCCTCTTCCAGCCTTGCGCGCTGCAGGTCGGCGAGCGCGGCGGTGAAATCGGCCTGCATCGCCAGCAGCCGCTTTTCCAACACCTCCGGCGCCACCACCTGATCCTCGATCTCGAGCACGCCCTTGAGGCCGATCAGGCCGTCGAGGCGCGGCGGGGCGGCGTCGATCCGGCCTTTCAGCCCCTGCAGCAGCTGGCCCAGCTGCGCCAGCGCTGCCTCGTTGATGCGGAAGGCAGGCGCTGCCTGCTTGTCGTCGACGATGAGATTGACCGAGAGATTGCCGCGCTTCAGCCGCTCGGCGCTCGCCGCGCGGACGAAGCCGTCGAGCGGGTCATAGCCGCCGGGCACCTTGCAGCGCACCTCGAGATTGCGCCCGTTCACGCATTTCAGTTCCCAGGCCCAGAGAAAATCGCCGATCGATCCCTGGCGCCGGGCGAAGCCGGTCATGCTGGCAATGGTCACGCAATCCCCCGCGAATGGCGCCGGGGACCCCAAACCGCCGGCAAGTTGGGCCATCTTCCGGCATGGCTCGACATCTGGCAAGGTTGCGCCGCCATGCCGCGAGCCAATTCCATCCACCCGAGCCACGTCCTGATCTCCGGCGCCAGCTCGGGCATCGGCGAGGCGCTGGCGCTCGCCTATGCGGGCACCGGCGTGCGGCTGTCGCTGTCGGGCCGCGACCCGGCGCGGCTCGGCGCGGTGGCGCGCGCGGTGGAAGCGCGCGGCGCGCAGGCTTCGCAGGTCATCCTCGACGTGCGCGACCGGGAGGCGACGGCGGACTGGATCGCGGACTCCGACCAGCGCCAGCCGATCGACCTGCTGATCGCCAATGCCGGAATCTCCGGCGGAACCTATGGCGGGCCGGAGAGCGCCGAGCAGACGCGCGCCGTCTTCGCCGTCAATCTCGATGGCGTGGTGAACACGGTGCTGCCGATCGTTCCGCGGATGCTGGCGCGCGGCGCGGGACAGATCGCCCTCATCTCCTCGCTCGCCGGCCATCGCGGCTTTCCCGGCGCGCCGGCCTATTGTGCCAGCAAGGCGGCGGTGAAGGTATGGGGCGAATCGCTCCGCGGCGAACTGGGCCCGCGCGGCGTGAAGGTGAACGTGGTGATGCCGGGCTTCGTGAAGAGCCGCATGACCGACGCGAACGATTTCCCGATGCCCTTCTTCATGCCGGCGGAGAAGGCGGCGGAGATTATCCGCCGCGGCCTGGCGCGCGACCGCGCCCGCATCGCCTTCCCCTGGCAAACCGCGCTGCTCGCCTGGGCCATCGGCATGGCCTCGCCGGCCATCACCGATCCGCTGCTGCGGAAACTGCCGAAGAAGGGGTGAGCGGTCGCCGCCCTACTCCGTCGCCTGCTGCTTCTGCACCTTGCGCCACTTGGCGACGTTCTTGTTGTGCTCGTCCAGCGTCCTGGCGAAGGCGTGGCCACCGGTGCCGTCGGCGACGAAATAGAGCTCCTTGTGCTGCATCGGCCGCAGCACCGCCTGGATCGCCGCCAGGCCAGGATTGGCGATCGGCCCGGGCGGGATGCCCTTCACCACATAGGTGTTGTAGGGGCTGTCGATCTTCAGATCGTCATAGGTGAGGCCGCGGTTGAGCTTGGCCTTGCCGAGCGTCACCGCGAAGATGACGGTGGGGTCGGATTGCAGCGGCATGCC
>JAEUKU010000271.1 GCA_016794075.1 Rhodospirillaceae bacterium | reverse complement strand
CTGCTGGGGACCGAAAAGGCGTGAGCGGCGCGCGGCCCTTTCTGCCCTATGGCCGCCAGTCCATCGACGCGGACGATCTTGCCGCCGTTACGGATGCCCTGCGCGGCGACTACCTGACCACCGGCCCGACAATTGGCAAGTTCGAAGCCGCTTTCGCCGAAGCGGTCGGCGCCCGCCATGCGGTCGCCAGCAACAGCGGCACCGCCGCGCTGCATCTCGCCTGCATGGCGCTCGATCTGAAGCCGGGCGAGGCGGTCGTCGTGCCGACCGTCACCTTCCTCGCCACCGCCAATGCCGCGCGCTTCTGCGGGGCCGATGTCGTCTTCGCCGATGTCGATCCCGACAGCGGTCTGCTGACGGCACAGACCTTGGAAGCCGCCATCGCCCGGGCCGGCAAATACCGCCTGCGCGCCGTGCTGCCGGTGCATGTGAATGGCTTCGTCGCCGACATGCCGGCGATTCACGAGGTCGCCGACCGCCACGGCCTTGACGTCATCGAGGATGCCTGCCACGCCTTGGGCAGCCTGCATCCGGCCGGCAACGGCGTCACCGCCCGCGCCGGCGATTGCGCGCTGAGCCGCATGGCCTGCTTCTCGCTGCACCCGGTCAAGACCATGACCACGGGCGAGGGCGGCGTCACCACGACGAACGACGACAACCTGGCGGCGCGCATGCGCCTGCTGCGCAACCACGGCATGACGCGCGACCCGGCGGAATTCAAGATCGCCGCCCAGGCCCGCGACGCCGATGGCAGCGTCAATCCCTGGTACTACGAGATGCAGGCGCTGGGGCCGAACTACCGGATCACCGATTTTGCCTGCGCCCTGGGCCTGAGCCAACTCGGGAAGCTCGGTCGCTTCATCGCCCGCCGGCGCCAGATCGCGGCGCTCTATGACCGCCTGTTGCCGCCGCTGGCGCCCGCGCTTCGGCCGGTCCAGGCGGACCGGACGCAGAACCCGGCGCTGCATCTCTATGCCGTGCTGATCGACTATGCGCGGATCGGAAAAACCCGCGCCCAGGTGATGGCGGAACTGAAGGCGCTCGGCATCGGCACGCAGGTGCACTACCTGCCGGTGCATCGCCAGCCCTATTATCGCGGTCTCTACGGTTCTCTCGACCTGCCGGGCGCCGACCGCTACTACGACCGCGTGCTGTCGATCCCGCTTTATCCGGACATGACCGACGCGGATGTGGAGCGCGTGGTCGCGGCGCTGAAGCAGGTAATCGGCTAGGATCTCGACCAGCGCGACGGATCGAGCAGGCTGTCCGGGACCTCGGGAATCTGCCGCGCAACCTCCGCCATATGTTCCGGCGCCAGCGGCGTCGTCCGGAACAATTCGATATTCTCCGCCATCTGCGCCGCCGTCTCCGCGCCGACCACGATTCCCGCGAGCCAGGCTTGCGCGCGGGCATAGGCGAAACACAGGTCGACGACGCCGCGCCGCCCGAGGTCGCGTGCCAATCCCCTAAGTGCGCCAATGCAGCTTTCCGCGAGCGCGCGATCGCACGGCCAGCGTGCGGGATCGTCGAGCGTCAGCAGCCCCTGCAGCAGAGCCGAACGCCCGTGCAGGATCACATCGGACCGCGCGGCGATCGCCTGCTGCACGTCGGCGGAAAGCCAGCGCCGGTCAAGGATATTGAAAGGCAGCTGTATCAGCCGCACATCCGGGTCGCGCAGCAGAACCAGCAACTCGGAGGGACTGTAGATGGAGCAGCCGATGCGGCCGATCTGGCCTTGGACTTGCTGCATCCGCAGATGTGACCACACGGTGCTCTTGCCATCGCCAAAATGCTCGAAGCGGTGCAGCAGGACGGCGTCCAGAACCTTTCGCTTCAGCCGCTCGCGCGAGCGCTCAAGGGCGCCGATGGTTCGCGCGCCGAGGATCAGTTCGTCGGGATTCCCTGCCAGGATATCCGGCGGCAGCTTGGTGATGACGCGCAGGGGCGAGCCCTCGGTCAGCGCCGCCCCGATCCGCGCCTCGCTTTCGCCATAGCCGGCGGCGGTGTCGAGATGCGTGAGGCCGGCGCGCTCGGCGAGGTCGAGGATCGCCCGCAACTCGGCATCGTCCGGCGCACCGGTGCGATTGGCGATGCCGTAGTTGAGCCCGAACTGCACGCCGCCCAGCACCAGACTTGCCTGCAACTCCCCATCGACAATGCGCGCCGGCACCAGCGGCCCGGCCTTGGCGGTCCAATTGGCCAGGCGATGGCAGAGCGCCAGATAGGACGCACCAACGGGATCTGGAAGGCCAGCAAGCGCAGAGGAGACGGTGCGGTAGTCCTCCAGCGTATCGACGGTGCAGCGCAGGGCCGAGAAGTCGGCTGCCGGATCGCGTGGCATGGTGGTCAGATGGCGACCGACCTTGCGCGTGATCCAGGGCGAGACATGCTCGCGGTCCTGTGGATCAGTCGTGCTGCGGTCAGCCTGACGCAGCAGATGGACCCGGAAGGCCTCGCCGGCAAGCCCGTAGGGCAACCCGTCCACGCCGCCGGAGAACCCGGCCCAGTCGCGTCCCTCATGTTCGACGGCGCTGGCGACGCGATTGGCGAAGGTGCTGTCGGGGAAGACATTGTCGGCGGTGAAGCGGATGCAGATGTCGTCGCCGGCGAGATCGCCGGTGGCAAGGATGAAACGCGCCAGCACGTCGTCGAGCGGCCCGCGCACGATTTTCAACCCATGACGTTTGGCCGTCGCGGCGAGCGCATCGTCACTCGGATCATCCGACGTAGCCACCACCACCTCGGTTCCGTCCTGACCCGCGCGCTTCGCGGCCAGCACCGCCATGGGCAGGCCGCAGATCGGCAGCAGCACCTTGCCCGGCAGGCGCGTGGAACTGGTGCGGGCCTGCAGGACGATGCGGCGTCTCGCTACCACGCCGTCCAGCCGCCATCGACCGGCAAATTGGCGCCGGTGACGAAGCTTGACGCCGGTGAGGCGAGGAACACCGCCGCGCCTTTCAGATCGTCCGGCTTGCCGAGCCGCGCCATCGGCACCTTGTCGACGAGCTTGCCGCAGAACGCCGGATCGCGTGTGCACACCGCCTCGGGCGGGAAGGGGCCGGGGCTGATGGCGTTCACACGGATGCCGTCGGGCGCCAGGTGGCAGGCGGCATAGCGGGTGTATTGCAGCAAGGCCGCCTTGGCCGCGCCGTAATGCGGCGGGTTGTTCATTTTCGAGGTGCCGTAGACGCGCGGATCCGGGCTCACCAAGCCGTACATGGACGAGATGTTGATGACCGAGGCATCGCGCGCCGCGGCGGCGGCACGGAGCAGCGCGTGTCCGGCATTGACCATCTCGGCGGCGGCAGCCACGGCGATCTCCATGGCGCCCAGGTAGTCGGCCTTCCTGCTGTCGGCCATCACCCCGGCCCGGCCGGCATGGGCGTTGTTGACCAGGATGTCCAGCCGGCCCCAACGGTCGCCCATCTGCTGCAGCAGGGCGGCGATCTGGTCGGCCCTGGTGACGTCGCACACGGCCACGTCGGCCGCCAGACCGCGGCCCGTCAGTTCCGCCGCCAGCGCCGTCAGGCTCGCCTCGGTCCGGCCGACCAGGCGGACATGGGCGCCCGCTTCCGCCAGGCCGGTGGCGATGGCGCGGCCCAGATGCCCGGCGGCGCCGGTGACCACGGCGACCCGGCCAACCAGGCGGAACAGGGCGCGCTGCGGCGTGGTGTCGGGCTGGGCGGGGTCAGGTGCCATCGCGGGAAAATCCGAAACGGGTGTGCGGTTTGATTTGATGGTACAATGTCACGGTTTCGCTGCTTAACACTCTTGCACAGCAGCCGGATTCGCAACCTAATTGATCGGTCGTCGCTTCGACAGGGCGGACAAAAAAGGGGGAAGCCATGCTCAAGGAATTCCGCGAATTTGCCATGCGCGGCAACGTCATCGACCTTGCCGTCGGTATCATCATCGGCGCCGCCTTCACCACGGTCGTCAACTCCCTGGTCAACGACATCATCATGCCGCCCATCGGCTACATCATGAACGGCATCGACTTCTCCAACTTCTTCCTGGTGCTGAAGGGCGATGACTACGCCTCGCTGCAGGCGGCCAAGGATGCCGGGGCGGTGACCATCAATTATGGCCAGTTCATCAACGCGGTGATCAACTTCCTGATCGTCGCCTTCGCAGTTTTCATCCTGGTGAAGCAGGTCAACCGCTTCCGCAAGCAGGAGGCCGCCGCCCCGGCGGCACCGCCGGCGCCGACCACCAGCGAGAAGCTGCTGACCGAGATCCGGGACTTGCTGCGCCAGCGCTAGAATCGCGGGCAAGCGGCTGACCCTATTGCATATTCTATCCGTTTCGGGCAGGTAACAGCCACCCGAAGCGGATAGATTGCGCCATGGCCAAATACACCTTTTCCTGCGTCGACGCCCATACCTGCGGCAACCCCGTGCGTGTGGTCATGGGCGGCGGCCCGCTGCTCCAGGGCGCCAGCATGAGCGAGCGGCGCCAGCATTTCCTGGCCGAGTTCGACTGGATCCGCACCGGCCTGATGTTCGAGCCGCGCGGCCACGACATGATGTCGGGGAGCATCCTCTATCCGCCGACCCGCGCCGATTGCGACATCGGCATCCTGTTCATCGAGACCTCCGGCTGCCTGCCCATGTGCGGCCACGGCACCATCGGCACGGTCACGGTGGCGGTGGAGCAGGGGCTGGTGCGGCCGAAGACCCCGGGCGTGCTGCGGCTGGAGACGCCGGCCGGCCTGGTCGTCGCCGAATACAACCAGGTCGGCGAATACGTCGAATCGGTGCGCCTGACCAACGTGCCGGGCTTCCTCCATTCGGAGGGGCTGGAGGCGGACTGCCCCGGCATCGGAAACCTGAGGGTGGACATTGCCTATGGCGGCAACTTCTACGCCATCGTCGAGCCGCAGCCAGGCTATCGCGACATGGCCGATTTCACCGCCGGCCAGCTTGTCCAGATGAGCCCGGTGCTGCGCAAGAACCTGAACGCCAAATACACCTTCCAGCACCCGGAGAACCCGACCATCAAGGGGCTGAGCCACATCCTGTGGACCGGCGCGCCGAAGCATCCCGAGGCGCATGCCCGCAACGCCGTCTTCTATGGCGACAAGGCGATCGACCGCTCGCCCTGCGGCACCGGCACCTCCGCCCGCATGGCGCAGCTTGCGGGCAAGGGCAAGCTCAAGGTGGGCGATGCCTTCGTGCATGAGAGCATCATCGGCTCGATGTTCAAGGGCCGGGTGGTCGACAAGGCCAAGGTCGGCAATTACGACGCCATCATCCCCTCGGTCGAAGGCTGGGCGCGGGTGACCGGCTACAACACCATCTTCATCGACGACCGCGACCCGTACAAGCACGGGTTCCAGGTGATTTAAGGCGATATCCCCACCACCAACTCGTTGTTCCCCCTCCACCGGAACGGGGGAGGGCGGGGTGGGGGCAGCGAGCGAAGGCTGTCGGGCACCGATGCGCGGCAGCCCCCTCCCTAACCCTCCCCCGTTTCGGGGGCGGGGATTAGCTTGACGGGTCGGCTCTTGCCCGTAATCTGCCCCGCAACGGCACCGCGCCGACCGACAAAAGACCATCCAGGGGGCTCCCTATGCCGAAATCCTTCCCCGAATTCCCCAATCTGTTCGTGATGGATCACCCCTTGATCCAGCACAAGCTCAGCATGATGCGGGACAAGAACACCCCCACCATCCTGTTCCGGCAGCTCTTGAAGGAGATCGCCCTGCTGATGGGCTATGAGATCACCCGCAACCTGCCGATGACGACGACGCCGATCGAGACGCCGCTGACCAGGTTCGACGCGCCGATCCTGCTGGGGAAGAAGGTCGCGGTGGTGCCGATCCTGCGCGCCGGGCTCGGCATGGCGGACGGGCTGATGGAGCTGATCCCGACCGCGCGGGTCGGCCATATCGGCCTCTACCGCGACCACGTCACCAAGCAACCGGTCGAGTATTTCGTGAAGCTGCCGGACCCCGAGGGGCGCCTGTTCATCCTGGTCGACCCCATGCTGGCGACCGGCCATTCCGCCGCCGCCGCCGCCGATACCCTCAACAAGCGCGGGGTCAGCGACGACAACATCCGCATGATGGTGCTGGTCGCGGCGCCCGAGGGCGTGCGCGTGTTCCAGCAGGCGCATCCGAAGATCCCGGTCTACGCGGCCTCGCTGGATTCGCACTTGAACGAGAACGCCTACATCGTGCCCGGCCTTGGAGACGCCGGCGACCGCCTGTTCGGCACCAAATAGGAGGCGTCGCCATGCCCGATTTCATCCTTTCGATCGACCAGGGCACCACGTCGAGCCGCGCCATCCTGTTCGACCTCAACGGCGAGCCGCAGGCCACCGCGCAGCGCGAGCTGCCGCAGATCTACCCGCAGGCCGGCTGGGTCGAGCATGATGCCGAGCAGATCTGGCGCGACGTGCAGCAGGTCTGCCGCGACGCGCTGGCCAAGGCGCCGGCCGGCACGCCGCGCGCCATCGGTATCACCAACCAGCGCGAGACGACGGTGGTCTGGGACCGCAGAAGCGGCAAGCCGATCCACAACGCCATCGTCTGGCAGGATCGCCGCGGCGCGCCCTTGTGCAAGCAGCTGATCGAGCAGGGCTGGGAGCCGAAGATCCAGGCCAAGACCGGGCTGCTGATCGATTCCTATTTCTCCGCCACAAAGGTGCGCTGGCTGCTGGAGAACGTCGCCGGCGCGCAGGAAGCCGCCGATCGCGGCGAGCTCGCCATGGGCACCATCGACAGCTTCCTGCT
>JAEUKU010000270.1 GCA_016794075.1 Rhodospirillaceae bacterium | reverse complement strand
TGAAATTGTGCGCTAGAGAACTCCGCGGATCCTTCAAATTTTGACTTGAAGAAGATTGTAACGCCCGCAAACTTTGCACCAAGGAAGCTCACGTCGCCCTTGAACCGGGATCTTCCAAGATCGGCTTCGGCATCGAAAGTGGAATTTTCGAACTTTGCATCCAGCCCGTAAGTAACTTCTGTGAAATGCGCGTTGCTCCAAAAGCGAGTTTGATTGAATTGCGCTGAACGTTGGATTGTCGCCTTGGCAAAATCGCTTGATCCGGCAAACTCAGCCTCTTCGAAGCAAGCTGCAGTCTTAAACTGAACGTGAGCGAAGCAAGCGGTGCCGTTGAAACTCGTCCTGCGAAAAATGGCATCCCCAAAGAAGACGGCTCCTTTGAAGTTTGCATCGCCGGGAAATGTGAAGCCATCGAAGTTGGTGGCGCCAGAGAAATTGTGACCACCGAAGTCGACTCGGGCTCGATCTAGCCATTGGGTGGCAATATGTGTCTGGCCGTTGCCCCACTTGCCTTGTGCTTCGATTTCTCTCCTTTCCTCACGCATTTTTCCGGTCCACTCCGCCCATTCGGCTGGACCTTTGGAAAAAAGTTTTATTGACTGATCTTTGTCCATTGCGCGTGTCGGTTGTATGTTTGGCGTTCTTCCTTATAGCGGGTGGGCTAGATTTTTCCGAGAGATTTGATTGCAATTCTGAATGCCGAGCGGCTGCGCGCGGCAGAACGGCAGGACAAGGAGAGCCGGCTGACATGAGCAGAAAAATCCGCGTCGAGGAGAGCAGCGGCAACGTGTTTGCCGATATCGGCACCCGCAATCCGGAAGAGAAGCTGCTGCGATCGCAATTGCTGCTGGCGGCGCAGAAAGTGATCAAGCGCCGGCGCCTGAGCCAGGCCAGGATCGCCGCACTCGCCGGCATCAAGCAGCCGGAAGTGCCCAACCTGGTGAACGGCAAGTTCACCGCCTTCTCCGCACCTCTTAGGCGGCGCGCGCCGGTCGTGGCTGGCGCGAGACGTGGGCTTCGAAAAGCAGCCTCTTCAAAGCGCCGCCCTTTAGAAAAACGCCAGCGCCCGGCTTTCGATGCTCTCGCGCCTGGCCGTGCCCGGCACGGTCGCCGGGTGGTCGAAGGCGGTGTGCGGGGTGAAGCGGGCGCGGCCGTCTTGCGCCGAATCGTAGCTCTTGATCAGCAGCGCCTCGTCCGGCCGCAGCGCGGGGAAATAGAACCAGCGATGCGCCGGGTTGTGGGCGATGCGGTAGACCTCGCCGGTGCGGTCGGGATAGACAAGATCGGTGGCGATGAAATCCGCTGGCTTTGTGCTGCGCGCATCGGCGAAGGCGAGCGGCGTGTCGGTCACGGTGCCGGCGATCGAGCGCCAGACATTGACGATGGCGAAGCGCCGGCCGAGCGCGTGCGCCGCATCCGCCGTCGGCAGCAGGTCGCGGACGCGCTGCGGGCCGGATTTCTCGGTGTAGTCGTTGTGGGCGACATAGACCGGCGTGCGCGCCTCGGCGCCGCTGTTGTCGTTGCCGATGCGGCGGATCGTGTGGTCGAAGACCAGCACCTTGCGCGCGCCGGTGGCCGCCGTGACCAGCGCCGCCACCTCGCAGTCATAGAGGGCCTTGCGCGCAGCCGCGTCGTCGAAATCGCGCATCCGCGTCGGCGCCGGGACCAGCGCGAAGCCCTGCTCGTCGAGGGACAGGTCGCGGGCGAGGGGCCGTCCGTCGGCGATGGTCACGTCGTGCGGGTCGCGCAGCGCGTCGATCGGCTGGGGCTCGCCGGGCTTGGCATAGATGAAGACCGCCGGCTTCGAGGCGGCCGGCTTCAGGTAGTTGATGCGGGCGACGACAGGCGCGGCCTCGACCGGGCGCCGGGGGCTGATCTGGTTCATGCTGCGATCCATCTGCGGGCCAGCACGAATCTGGGCGCGATTCCGCGCGGGCCCTGCGCTCTCAGACTTTACTTTGGCAGCTGGGACGCCGCCGACAAGCGACGATTCCTCGCGCCACTTGTTAGATTTGCTCACCCGGAATTGCCGATCTGTGGCGAAAAGCCTAGATTGACGGCAAGCCGCGCGATGCGGCGATTGGGAGGACGCGCATGAAGGTCCATATCGACATCGACTGCACGCCGGAAGAGGCGCGCACCTTCTTCGGCCTGCCGGACGTGGCGCCGATGCAGGAAGCCGTGATGAAGGAGCTGCAGGACCGCATGATGAGCGCCATGCGCTCGATGGACCCGGAGACCCTGATGAAGACCTGGATGCCCGCCGGTATCGCCGGGCTGGAGCAGATGCAGAAAATGTTCTGGCAGCAATTCGGCCAGCAGCCACCCAAGAAATAAGAGAGACCATGCCCGACGACCACCACAAGACCGCCGCGCGCGTTCAGCCGGGCGACCCCGCGCCCTATTACGAGGCGCATGTCTTCTGCTGCGTGAACGAGCGGCCCGAAGGCCATCCGCGCGGCTGCTGCAAGAAGAAGGGCGCCGAGGCGCTGCGCAACTACATGAAGGCGCGGGCCAAGGAGCTCGGCCTCATGGACGTGCGCATCAACCAGTCCGGCTGCCTCGACCGCTGCGAGCTCGGCCCGACGCTGGTGATCTATCCGGAAGGCATCTGGTACTCCTACAGCAGCATCGCGGAGGCCGAGGAGATCCTGCAGACGCACCTGATCGGCGGAAAGCGTGTCGAGCGCCTGATGCTGCAGCCCGGCGACAAGCTGCCGGAAGACCGCAAGAAGTAGGGGGCGGCGCCAGTCGCGGCGGTCTTTCAGTCGCATCCCCGGACAACCGGCAACGCGAAGCGTTGGCGGTGTGAGCCGGGGTTGCGGGTGGGGTGGTTGCGACGATGCGCGCGCCCAGCGTCGCGTTGCGCGCATCCTCGTGTATAGTCCCGCGCGATGAACGGGGACGACACCATCTTCGCGCTCGCTTCCGCGCCCGGACGTTCCGGAATCGCGGTGCTGCGCGTGTCCGGCAACGCGGCGGGCGAGGCGCTGGCGCGGCTCACGCGGCGCGATCTGCCGCCGCCCCGCGTGGCGAAACTGCGCCGCCTGTTCGACGCGGCCGGCGCGCCGATCGACGATGCGCTGGTGCTGTTCTTCCCCGGCCCGCGCTCCTTCACCGGCGAGGACGTGGCCGAGCTGCAGGTGCATGGCGGGCCGGCGGTGATCGCGGCATTGCTGCGCGCGCTCGGCGCCGTGCCGCACTGCCGCCTGGCCGAAGCGGGCGAGTTTACCCGGCGCGCCTTCCTGAACCACAAGCTCGATCTGGCGCAGATCGAAGGCCTCGCCGATCTGATCGCCGCCGAGACCGAGGCGCAGCGCAGACAGGCCCTGCGCCAGGCCGAGGGCGCGCAATCGATCCTCTATGACGGCTGGCGCGACCGGCTGATGCGGACCCTGGCGCGGCTCGAGGCCTTCATCGATTTCCCGGATGAGGACCTGCCGGAGCAATTGATCCGTTCGATCGACAGCGAGATCGCCGAGTTGTCGGGCGAGATCGAGCTGCATCTGCTGGACCATCGCGGCGAGCGGCTGCGCGATGGCCTCACGATCGCCATCCTGGGCGCGCCGAACGCCGGAAAATCCAGCCTTCTCAATGCGTTAGCACAGCGCGAGGCGGCCATCGTGGCGGCCACCGCCGGCACCACCCGCGACGTGGTCGAGGTGCGCCTGGACCTCGGCGGCTATCCGGTGACCATCGCCGACACCGCCGGCCTGCGCGAGAGCGCCGACGAGATCGAGCGCGAGGGCATCGCCCGCGCCTTGGCTCGCGCCCGCCGGGCAGATGTGAAGCTGCTGGTCTTCGACGGCGAGAAATGGCCGGCCATCGACGGCGAGACGGCGAAGCAGATTGACGATCGCGCGTTGCTTGTGGTGAACAAGGCCGATCTGCTGCGGGAGCCGGAGCCGGTCGCCATCGACGGGATCGCCGTGGTCAAGGTCTCGGCCAAGACCGGTCGCGGCCTCGACGGCCTGGTCAAGCTACTGACCAAACTGGCGGCGGCGGGGCTCGACAGCGGCGCCGATGTGGTGGTCTCGCGCGCCCGGCACCGCCAGGCGCTGGAAGCCTGCCGGGAAGCGTTGTTGCGGGCGGCGAGCGCCGGGCAGCCGGAACTGAAGGCCGAGGATCTGCGCCTCGCGGTGCGCGAGCTGGGCCGGATCACCGGGCGGGTCGATGTCGAGGACATCCTCGATCTGATTTTCAAGGAATTCTGCATCGGCAAATAGCCGGTGTTTCCCACCGATGTTTCACGTGAAACATTGGCTATGAACCGAGCGGACAAACCGGCCGAAATGCGAGACGGAACAGGTCCTTACGACGTTGTGGTGGTGGGCGGTGGCCATGCCGGGACCGAGGCCGCCGCTGCCGCCGCGCGCCTGGGCGCCCGCACCCTGCTGCTGACCCACGATCCGGCCAGGATCGGCGAGATGTCGTGCAATCCGGCCATCGGCGGGCTGGCCAAAGGCCACCTCGTCCGGGAAATCGATGCGCTGGATGGGGTCATGGCCCGCGCCATCGACCGCGGCGGCATCCAGTTCCGCATGCTGAACCGCTCGAAGGGCCCCGCCGTGCGCGGCCCCCGCGCCCAGGCCGACCGCAAGCTCTACCGCCGCGCGGTGCAGGACCTGCTGGCGGAGCAGGCCAATCTGGACATCCGGGCCGGCGCCGCCGCCGACCTGGAGATCGAGAACGGCCGGGTGGCGGCAATCATCACCGAGGCCGGCGCGCGGATTGCGGCCGGCGCGGTGGTGCTGACCACCGGCACCTTCCTGAACGGTCTCATTCATTGCGGCGAGGTCAAGATTCCGGCCGGCCGGGTGGGCGAGGCGCCATCGCTGCGGCTCTCCGAAACCCTGGCCCGGATCGGTTTCCCGCTCGGGCGGCTGAAGACCGGGACGCCGCCGCGGCTCGACGGCCGGACGATCGACTGGGCCGGCCTCGACAGCCAGCCCGGTGATAATCCGCCGGCGCCCATGTCGTACCTCACGCAAGCCATTGAGACACCGCAGATTTCCTGCGGCATCACCTATACCTCCGCGGCGGCGCATGCGCTGATCCGGGCCAATCTGCACCGGGCACCGATGTATTCCGGCCAGATCGAGGGCACCGGGCCGCGCTATTGCCCCTCGATCGAGGACAAGGTGGTGCGCTTCGCCGACAAGGACCGCCATCAGATCTTCCTCGAGCCTGAGGGGCTGGACGACGACACCGTCTACCCCAACGGCATCTCCACCTCGCTGCCCGAAGAGGTGCAGCGGGAGATGCTGCGCGGCATTCCGGGGCTGGAACAGACGCGCATGCTGCGGCCCGGCTATGCCATCGAATACGATTTCGTCGATCCGCGGGCGCTAAAGCCCTCGCTGGAGACGCAGAAGGTGGCCGGACTGTTCTTCGCCGGCCAGATCAACGGCACCACCGGCTACGAGGAAGCGGCCGCCCAGGGCCTGATGGCCGGGGTGAATGCGGCGCTCCTGGCCGGCGGCGGGGCCGAACACTTCCTGCTGGACCGCGCCGATGCCTATATCGGCGTGCTGATCGACGACCTGGTGACCCGCGGCACCAACGAGCCCTACCGGATGTTCACCAGCCGGGCCGAATACCGGCTGCGGCTGCGCCAGGACAACGCCGACCAGCGCCTGACGGAGCAGGGGGCGGCGATCGGTTGTGTTGGGTCCGGCCGTTTGGCGGCCTACCGGGCCAAGCGGGCGGAGATCGACAGGGCGCGCGATTTGCTGCGCGGCCTCAGCGCCACGCCCAATGAGCTGCGCGGCCACGGTCTCGCGGTCAATCTCGACGGCGCCCGGCGCAACGCCCTGGAATTGCTGGGCTATCCGGAGATCGACCTCGGCCGGCTGGCGGCCATCTGGCCGCAGCTCGCGGGCCTTTCCGCCACCGCGCGGGAGCAGATGGAGATCGAGGGTCAGTATGCCGGCTATCTGAAGCGCCAGGAGGCCGACATCCACGCCTTCCGCCGCGACGAGGAGTTGCGCCTGCCGCATGATCTCGATTATGACGCCATCCCGTCGCTCTCCGCCGAGGTGCGGGAAAAGCTGAAGCGGGCGGCGCCGGCCACTTTGGGTGCGGCGGGCCGCATTTCCGGGGTGACGCCGGCGGCGCTCACGATCCTGCTCAAATACGTCAAGCGGAGCGCCCGCGACCGCCAGCGCCTGAGCGCGTGACGGGGTGGGCGCCTGATGGCCTTCGGTCAGCCGGAATTCGTCAAAGAACTCAATCGGCTCGGCGTCGATGTTTCACGTGAAACACTGGCGCGGCTGGAGACCTATGCCGGCCTGCTGGTGAAATGGCAGGCGAAGATCAACCTGGTCGGGCCGGCCACCCTGCCGGATCTCTGGCGCCGCCATTTCCTCGACAGTGCCCAGCTTCTGCCGCTGCTGCCGGCGGCGCCGGGCGTGCTGGTCGATCTCGGCTCCGGCGCCGGGTTTCCCGGCCTGGTCCTGGCGATCATGAGCGAGTGGCGGGTGCATCTGGTCGATTCCGATCAGCGCAAATGTGCCTTCCTGCGGCAGGTGGCGCTGGATACCGGCGTGAACACCCGGGTCGCGATCCACGCCCAGCGATTCGAAGCCGTGGCCGGCTACAAGGCGGAAATCGTCACCGCCCGGGCCTGCGCGCCACTGGAGGCCTTGCTGGGCTATGCCCTTCCGTTCCTTGGCGAAAACGGACGCTGCCTGTTCCTGAAGGGCGCGCAGGCGGAAGAGGAATTGACCGCCGCCGAAGCAGACTGGAATATGCAGGTCGAACGCCGCCCGAGCCTGACCGACCCGGCCGGCACCATCCTCGTGATCGAACAACTGAAGAGGCGGAAAAGGCAATAATATCAATGACTTCCGCCAATCCGCCCGGCCCTCCGCCGGTTCCGCCAGAGACGCAGGAGCCCGCCCTCGCGCCGGTCCAGCCGACGCCGGAACTGCCGGGTTTTCCCGCCGGGATGCCGTGGCCGGTGGCGCCGACGCCGGACCGGCCGCTGGCGCATCTGGCGGCGAAGTCGTTGCTGCTCTCGGCCAAGGCCGCGGCCGCCCGCCAGGCCGCCGCGGCGCAGAAGGCCGCCGCGGCAAGGGCGCTGGCCGCGGAACCGGCGCCCATCCCAGCTGCGGCCGCGCCGGCGCCACCGGCCACGGAAAAGACACTGGAAAAGATTGCGGCCCCGGCCGCACAAGCAGCGGCGAGCGCAGCCGCGGGAGAACGCGTGCCCACCACCGAAGACGAGTCCACCGCAGGCGATTCCGGGGCGAAGCCGATCGCGCGCACCGGCGCGCAGCCGCGCATCATCGCCATCGCCAACCAGAAAGGCGGCGTCGGCAAGACCACGACCGCGGTCAACCTGGCCACCGCGCTCGCCGCCTGCGGCAAGCGCGTGCTCATCATCGATCTCGATCCGCAGGGCAACGCGACGACCGGCCTCGGCATCGAACGCGAGCAGCGCAAGACCGGTGCCTATGAATTGCTGATCGACGGCATCAGCCTCGCCGCGGCGACCAAGCCGACCAGCGTGCCCAATATGTGGATCCTGCCGACGACGCCGGATCTGGCCGGCGCCGAGATCGAGCTCATCGATCTCGAGCGGCGCGAGTTCCGCTTGCGGGACGCGCTCGCCGCCGGCGCGCTCAACTACGATTTCGTCCTGATCGATTGCCCGCCCTCGCTGACGCTGCTGACCTTGAACGCGATGGTGGCGGCGGATTGCGTGCTGGTGCCGTTGCAATGCGAGTTCTATGCATTGGAAGGATTGAGCCAGCTGACCAAGACCATCGAGCGGGTGAAGAAGCACTTGAATCCGGTGCTCGAAATCCAGGGCGTGGTGCTGACCATGTTCGACAAGCGCTCGAGCCTCAACGAGCAGGTGGCGAGCGACGTGCGCGCGCACTTTGGCGACAGGGTCTACGACACCGCGATACCCCGCAACGTGCGCATGGCCGAAGCGCCGAGCCACGGCATCCCGGCGCTGCTTTATGACGTGCGCTGCGCCGGCAGCCAGGCCTATATCCTGCTGGCGAGCGAAGTGCTGAAGCGCGAATTGGGCCGCGTCGGCCGCTCGCTCTCCGGCGCGGCGTGACCGGCTCGGGAAAGGACGGCACCATGAGAAGGCGGCAGGAAATGGCGAAACGTCATCTCGGACGCGGGCTTTCCGCGCTGCTCGGCGGCGACGACGGCGAGCCGCCGGTGACCGGCGCCGCCATCGCCGCCGCGCGCAGCGTGCCGATCGAGTTCCTGCATCCCTCGAAGCTGCAGCCGCGCGCGGATTTCGACGACGAGCGGCTGGAGCAGCTGGCGCAATCGATCCGCGAGCAGGGCGTGCTGCAGCCGATCCTGGTGCGCGCCCATCCGGGCAAGGCGAACCAGTTCGAGATCGTTGCCGGCGAGCGGCGCTGGCGCGCGGCGCAGAAGGCGCAGCTGCACGAAGTGCCGATCGTGCAGAAGGACCTCACCGACCGCGACACGCTCGAGATCGCGCTGATCGAGAACATCCAGCGCCAGGACCTGAACGCCATCGAAGAGGCGCGCGGCTATCGCCGGCTGCTGCAGGAATTCGCCTATACCCAGGAGGTGCTGGCCGAGCGCGTCGGCAAGAGCCGGCCGCACATCGCCAACTTGCTGCGCCTGCTGGAGCTGCCGGAAGCGGTGCGCATCCTCATCGCCGAAGGGAAGCTCACCAGCGGCCACGCCCGCGCGCTGATCAACCTGCCGAATGCGGCGGAACTGGCGCAGGTCATCGTCGCCAAGGGCCTGTCGGTGCGCGAGGCCGAGCGCCTGGCCGCCAAGGCCAAGGCGCGGCCGCGGGGCAAAGGGGCGCGCGCCCCGCGCGAGAAGGACGCCGACACCAAGGCGTTGGAGCGCGATCTGACCGCCTCGCTCGGCCTCAAGGTCGAGATCGATTTCGACGGCAAGGGCGGCACCGTCACCCTGCATTACAGGACGCTGGAACAGCTCGATCAGATCATCGAGAAGCTGAACGGCTGAGGGAGCGGCTGGGCGCCCGGCCCGCCACCCGCCGGAAGTGTCGCGCGGACACCCGGGCGGGATGGCGCATCTTGCCCGCCGGTCGGATGTGACTTCCACAGCACCGGCACACCGCCCCGCCCAGGAACTCAGACCCAGCAACTCGTTGCGGGATGCGTGTTTCTCCCAGCCCGGCTAGGCCAGAAAAGCCGTGAGACCCATCCTGTGGAAATCACATCAACTTGGCATGTAGCAACTTTCGCCAAGCATTCTTGTTGCTCCTTCTGCAAATCCTTTGCATAAGTTGTGTGCTTACACATTATGCAACACGCCTGTACCTGCGGCTTGCCTGCATGGGACAGGACTATGCTCTTATGCGGGGGAACAATGGCGGCAAATCTCGCGGCGCGCCGCGCCCGGTTGCTGGGTGGGTCGGCTGTGGCCCTGGTCGCGGCCCTGGTGGGGCCCAGGGGGGCGTTGGCGCTGGATGAATGCGGCGCGGCGGCGCCCGGCGGCACGGTCACCTGCACCCCCGCGGGCAACACATTTCCGAGCGGCATCCAGTACAAGGTCGACGATCTCACCATCGTGGTGCAGGACGGGGTCGTCATCGACACCACCGGCAAGGCGGGCGAGCCGGGCGGCGTGGTCAGCGGCGGCAACGGCGATTACGGCAACCTGACCGTCAAGGTCGGCACCACCGCCGGCAGCGGCGTCACCATCACCACCAACGAGAACGACGCGGACGGCATCTCCGTCGCCACCAATGACGGCAGCGCCACGATCACCTCCTTCGCCGACATCACCACCAGCTTCAAGAACGGCGACGCCCTCTCCGCCAAGACCACCGCCGGCGATATCAGCATCAGCTCGACCGGCGACCTCGATGTCGATGGGTTCTACGGCCACGGCATCCGTGCGCTGTCCGATACCGGCAAGATCACCATCACCCATACCGGCGATATCGAGACCTACGGCACCGGCGGCTTCGGCATCCGCGCCATCACCAAGAACGACATCGACATCACGGTCGAAGGCGACATCACCGTGCGGAACAGCGCGGCGATCCTGGCCCAGGCCAGCGCCGGCAACGTCACCCTCAGCATGACGGGCGACGTCAACACGAAGGACGACAACAGCCCCGGCCTGCAGGCCACGGCGAAAGACGGCATCGTTCATCTCACCCATGTCGGCAGCATCACCACGCTCGGCGAGTTTGGCGAAGCCATAGACGCGGAAGGCTACAAAGGCGTCGAGATCAGCTTCACGGGCGAAATCTCCACGGCCGACAAGAACGCCACCGGCATCGCCGCGCTGTCGAAGGCCGGCGGCATCAGCATAGAGTCTAACGGCGACATCACCGTCGCCGGCTACGGCTCCCGGGCAATCTCCGCGGTGGCGGAGGCCGAGATCCTCATCACCTCGGTCGGCGAGCTGACGACCGGCGGCACCTATGGCGACGGCATCTTCGCTTCCAGCACCGCCGGATCGATCACCATCAGCCATAGCGGCGACATCTCGACCAAGGGCAATGGCGGCGGCGGCATCGACGCCTTCGCCAACGACTTCGTCGACATCACATCCAAGGCGAACATCACCGTCGTGGGCCAGGCCGATGGCATCGACGCCTATTCGGTGACCAAGGGCGTCGACGTCGTCTCGACCGGCAACATCACCACCGCCGCCGACAATTCGGACGGCATCAACGCCTTCGCCAAGGCGGGCGATGTCATCGTCGTCTCCACCGGCAACATCGTCACGGCCGGCGATGGCTCGGGCGGCATCGCGGCGCAAGGCGTCACCGGCGCCACCATCTACAGCACCGGCAACATCATCACATCCGGGGACTTCTCAAGCGGACTCTTCACCTCCTCCGCCGGCGACGTCGCCCGCGTCTTCAACACCGGCAACATCGCCACCAGCGGCGAAAGCGCCAACGGCATCGCCGCCTATGGCGCCGCCTATGTGAAGGTGGTCTCGGTCGGCGACATCTCCACCACGGCCAACGACACGGAAGCGATCATCGCCGTCTCCGAAAACGAAAGCGTCGAAGTTCGCGCCAGAGGCACCCTGTCCACGGCTGGCGGGGATGCGGACGGCATCTTCGCCTACGCCAAGGACAACGACGTCGAGGTGGTCGCGCAGGGGTTGATCCAGGTCACCGGCCTGGACAGCGTCGGCATCAATGTGCTCGGTGACGAGGAGGTTGAAATCGACGCGGAAAACGTGCGCGCCACCGGCAAGGACGGCTATGCCATGTCCGCCAACTCCACCACGTCGACGGCCGCCATCACGGTGCGCGGCAGCGTGCTGGGTGGCTACGATGACGGCGCCGGCATCTTCGTCGCGGGCGACAAGGGCTCCCGAATCGAGACCATGGCGGGTGGCGCGGTCGGCGCGCTCAGCGACTTCGCGGTGGAGAACGACAAGGACGCCCTGACCGTCTACAACCGCGGCGCCATCACCGGCAGCTTCTTGTTCGCAGCCGGCGACGATCAGCTGAACAACCTGGAGAGCGGCCGCTTCGACTTGCGGCAATTCGCCGACACCAACGGAGATCTCACGCGCGACACGGAGGGCGTCGCCCTCGGCAACTTCGGCGCGAATACCGACAGCTTCAACAACAACGGCGTTCTGCGCCTCGCCGGCGCCACCGGAGCGACCACCTGGAACACGACCGATCAGATCCTGCATCCGGGCGGCGGCAACTCGGACATCACGCAGGAGGGCGTCGAGCAGGGCTTCATTACCAATCTCGAGACCTTCGACCATCGCGGCCTCATCACCTTGCGGGACGGCACCGCGGGCGATCTGCTGGTGATCACCGACCAGGCCGACGGCAAGACCAAGGGTGCCGGCGTATTCCGCAGCAATGGCGGGTCGCTCGCACTCGACGTGGTGCTCGACGATGGTTCCTCAAAGCAATCCGACGTGCTGATCCTCGACAAGGCGGTGACCGGCGGGCTCGGCGCCACGCGGGTGGCCATCGCCAATGCGGGCGGCCTCGGCGGCCAGACCAGCGGCGACGGCATCCTGGTCATCAATGTGCGCGACAAATCCGATTCCGATGCCTTCGCCAGCGCCGCCCCGGCCATCGCCGGCGCCTACCAATACGACCTGGTGTTCCAGAACGCGGCGAAGACCGACCAGAACTGGTACCTGCAGTCGAGCTTCTTCGAGGGATCGCTGGAATACCCGGCGATCGGCGGCGCCGCGCTGGCGAGCTGGCAAAGCGGGGTCGGCTCGCTGCACGACCAGATCCGCGCGCGGCGGGCGCAGACTGAGGCGCAGGAAGCGGCACTCGGCCAGGTGGCCGAGCTGCCGACCGGTACCGACATGGCCGACACCTCCGCGGTGCGGCTGGACGACAGCGGCGGTAATGCCGGCTGGTTCCGGGTCAGCGGCTCCGACCTGGATATCGGACAGGACGGCCCGGCCGATTTCAACCTCAACACCACGCGGGCCGAGGCCGGCCTCGATGTCGGCTTCGACAATGTCCTTTCGGATGACTGGCTGGTGGCGGGCGCCTTCGCCGGCTATGGCTGGGCCTCGGCCGGCTTCGACAGCGGGTCGGAGATCGATTTCGACATCGCGAGCGTCGGCGCCTACGCCACCTATTTTCGTGGGCCCTATTATGTCGATGCGCTGGTGAAGCTCGACTGGCTCGACGGCACGTTCAACAGTGCGGCGGTGAGCCAGGACGGCGACGTGTCGCTCCCGGTGTTCGGGCTCAGCCTGGAAAGCGGCTATCGTTTCGACCTGACGCCCGATGGGCTCTATCTGCAGCCCCAGGCGCAATTGAGCTACGCCCATGCCGGCGACGACAGCTTCACCGACGACAGCGGGGTGAAGATCAAGCTGGAGGAGGCGGACAGTCTGCGCGGCCGGCTCGGCGCGCGGATCGGCCAGGAACTCCGCACGACAGCGGGCGCGGCGGCCGAACCCGTGCGCGGAAACTTCTATCTCGAAGCCGCGGTGAACCAGGAACTCCTCGGCCAGACCGAGGCCAAGGTCTCCGGCCTGACCCTGGAGCAGGAATTACCGGAGACGACCTTTGAGATTGGCGCCGGAATCGACATCGCCCTGCCCAAGGACGGCATCAGCTTCACCGTCGATGCCGATTACATCTTCGGCGAAGAGGCGGACGGCGTCAGCGCGACGGGCGGATTCCGTCTCACCTGGTAGCCGCCCCACCTTGATCCTTTGACGGATTGATTTCCGCCGGCGCGGCCTCATCTTTCCTCCAGGAGCGGGTGGGAGGGTGCCATGGAGCTCAATGCCGACTTCTCGCGCCGCGCCGCGGTGCATGCCGCGCGGCTGCCCTGGGTGAAGTCGCCGATGGCCGGGGTCGAGCGGCGCATGCTCGACCGCATCGGTGACGAGGTGGCGCGGGCGACCTCGGTGGTGCGCTATGCGCCGGGCAGCCATTTCTCGCCCCACGTGCACGGCGGCGGCGAGGAATTCCTGGTGCTCGAAGGCGTGTTCCAGGACGAGCATGGCGATTATCCCGTCGGGTCCTATGTGCGCAACCCGCCGACCTCGCGCCATGAGCCGGGATCGGCGCCGGGCTGCACCATCCTGGTCAAGCTGTGGCAGTTCGACCCGGATGACCGTACCGAGATCCGGATCGACACGGGCAGGGAATCCTTCCACGCGGCGACCGGCCGGCCGGGAGTCGAGATCCTGCCGCTCTACCGCGACGCGCGCGAGGACGTGCGGCTGGAGCGCTGGGCGCCCGGCGCGGCAGTCGAGCTCGCCGTTCCCGGCGGCATCGAGATCTTCGTGCTGGACGGTGGCTTCCGCGAAGGTGGCGAGGATTTTGGGGCGCATTCCTGGCTGCGCCTGCCCGATGGGACTGCGCTACGCGCGCGAAGCGGAGAGGCCGGCTGCCGGGTCTGGATCAAGACGGGGCATCTGGCGCAACCGATCGGCGCGCCGGCGCCGTGATTGTCTCTCCGCCATACTGACCTCAGCACGCGGTGATCGCGTGGGTCATCCGGCTAGCGCGGCTTCCGATCTGCGGCTTCAGACCGGGCCTCCGTGGGCGTCCTGCCATGGCGCTGCCGGAAGGCCCGGTTGAAGTTCGAGATGTCGGAGAAGCCCGCATCGAGCGCGATATCGCCGACCCGCCGGTGCGCATGGGCCGGGTCGCACA
>JAEUKU010000323.1 GCA_016794075.1 Rhodospirillaceae bacterium | reverse complement strand
TGCAGCACCGGGCCCGCCTCAACCAGGCGGGTATTGGCGGCGAACGTCAAGCCATAGGCCTGGAAGGAGAAGGCGACGCTGGAGTTCTGGGTCGAGAGCGCGAGCGTTCCGTCGGGGAGGAAATCCACGCTGCTCAGCGCTTCCGGCATGGGGGTATTGATGGGGGTCGGCATCATAGTCCGCGCCTGCTGGCCCTCGATCGCAATAAGACAATTCGCCGATGCTAGCGGCGCGACCATTAACGAAGGCTGAAAAGACCGGTCTCGCTCCCCGCGCGAAGCCCGGGAAACAGTCTCGGATCGGCCCTGGAAATCAACGTGACCGCTGCCCAGATATGTGGCAGATCAAGGTCCTAGCGGGCGAGGGGCCGGACCGCCGGGGCGCCCGGCGACGTGCCACGCCGCAATGAGGTGCCACCGTTGTCGACATTCACTGTCCCGCCGATCCACAAAGAGGGCTGGCGATTCGTAGGCCTGTTCGTCGTTGTCACGGCGGTCCTTTTCTTCATCTGGGAGCCCCTGGGCTGGCTCGGCATCATCCTGACGCTGTGGTGCGCCTATTTCTTCCGCGACCCGGCCCGCATCACGCCGAACCGCGATGGGCTGGTCATCTCGCCGGCGGATGGCGTGGTGCAGATGATCCAGCCGGCCATTCCGCCGGCGGAGATCGGCATGGATCAAAGGCCGCTGACCCGCATTAGTATCTTCATGAACGTCTTCGACGTGCATGTGAACCGGGCGCCGATCGACGGCGAGGTGATCGCGCTGGCCTACCGGCCCGGCAAGTTCGTGAATGCGGCGCTCGACAAGGCTAGCGAGCACAACGAGCGCCAGTCGATCCACCTGCGCACCCGGGACGGGCTCAACATCTGCATGGTGCAGATCGCCGGGCTGGTGGCGCGGCGGATCAAATGCGATCTGGTCGCCGGGCGGAACGTGCGCGCGGGCGAGCGGGTCGGCCTGATCCGCTTCGGCAGCCGGGTCGACGTGTATCTGCCGGACGGCATCGCCGCGCTGGTCTGCGTTGGCCAGCGGGCGGTGGCGGGCGAGACGGTCCTGGCGGATATCCGCTCGGACGAAGCGTCCCGGCTTGGCGAAGAGCGGTGATTGCGGCAGACTGAACGGCGCTGCACGGCATTGAGGCGCGCCAGGGTCCGGCGCTCCGGAGGGCTAGAAGATGCGACGCACACGCTTGCGGGATCATTCGATCAATCGGCTGATTCCCAACATGCTGACGCTGTTCGCGCTGTGCGCGGGCTTGACCTCGATCAAGTTCGCGCTCGATTCCAAGTGGGAGTTGGCCTGCGTCGCCATCATCGTGGCGGCGCTGTTCGACGCCCTGGACGGTCGCATCGCCCGGCTGCTGGACAGCACCAGCAAATTCGGCGCCGAGCTTGATTCGCTGTCCGACTTCATCGCCTTCGGCGTGGCGCCCTCGGTCATCCTGTACGTCTGGACCATGGACCAGGCCGGCCGCATCGGCTGGGGCTGCAGCCTGCTGTTCAGTGCCTGCATGGCGCTGCGCCTCGCGCGCTTCAACACCAAGCTGGACAATGCCGACGTTCCGGCCTGGACCTCGCGCTTCTTCACCGGCGTGCCGGCACCGGCGGGTGCCGGGCTGGTGCTCATGCCGCTCATCGCGTTCAACGAGTATGGCAGCGGCGTCGCCGACGCGCCCGCGCTGGTCGGCATCTGGATGGTGATCGTGGCCGGCCTGCTGGTCAGCCGCATCCCGACCTTCTCCTTCAAGCGGCTGGCGATCACCCAGCGCTGGGTGCTGCCGGCCATGGTCATCATCACCGTCTTCGTCGCGCTGCTGGCGAGCGAGACCTGGAACACCATCCTCGGCTGCGGCGTCGCCTACCTGGCGTCGATTCCGTTCAGCTACCGGCAGTATCAGCGCCTGGCGATGCAGCGGCCGCATGCGCCCACCATCGACCAGCGGGCGGAGCACGACCAGGGGCAGGATCGCGGCGCGCACTGAAGGCGCGCCATGCTGGATCGTGCCGCGCGGCGGGTGGTGGACCCGGCGCTTCAATCGCTGTCGGTTCGCGCCGCCGCCCTCGGCCTCACCGCCGATCAGGTGACCGTCATCGGGTTCGGCTTCGGGCTGGCGGCCATCGCCGCGATTGCGGCCGACGCCCACCTGCTCGGGCTGGCGCTGCTGCTGGTGAACCGGCTGGCCGACGGCGTCGACGGCTGCCTGGCGCGCAAGGCCGGGCCGACCGATCTCGGCGCCTATCTCGACATCGTTCTCGACTTCATCATCTATTCCGGCGCCGCCTTCGCCTTTGCGCTGGCTAGGCCGGAGGACGCGCTGGCGGCGGCGTTCCTGATCTTCTCCTTCATGGGCACGGGGTCGAGCTTCCTCGCCTTTGCCATCTTCGCCGCCAAGCGCAATCTCGCGGCCGAACGGCTGGTGGGGAAAGGCTTCTACTATCTGGGCGGCATCACCGAGGGCACAGAGACGATCCTGCTCTTCGTCTTCATCTGCCTGCTGCCCGACCACTTCGCCGCGGCGGCCTATGTCTTCGGCGCGTTGTGCTGGCTGACCACGATCGGGCGCATCGGCGCCGCGGTGCAGCGCCTGCGCCAACGGTAACCTTCGTCGCCGGACCTATTCGGCCTGGGCGGGCTCGGAGGCGCCGCCGCCCAGGCGCCTTGCGCGGCGGCGGGCGCGCCAATCGTAGAAGCGGCCCTGCAGTTCCAGCGCGCAAGGCGTGAATAGCAAGGTCAGCGGCGAGGCGAACAGCACGCCGAAGGTGATGGCGGTCGCCAGCGGCGACCACCATTGCGTGGACGGCGCGCCGAAGGTGATGTCGCGCGCGGTGAAGTCGATGGTCATGTGGAAGACCAGCGGCAGCAGACCGAGCACGGTGGTGAGCTTGGTCAGGATCACCGGGCGCAGGCGCTGCACGCCGGTCACCAG
>JAEUKU010000174.1 GCA_016794075.1 Rhodospirillaceae bacterium | reverse complement strand
TTCGCCGGACGCGCGGTTATACAGATGGGGTTATGGCATTGCAAGGCGGCCGGACTCATCCTGGCCGAAAGGCTTGATTTGGGCGCGAAGTCCTACGAACTAGGCCCGGCCGAACACCTTCCGCAGTTCGTCCTTGGCCTTTTCCAGGACCGCCGCCTGCCGCTTCGGCAGGCCCTTGCCGGCCCGGTTGATATAGAAGACCAGCATCGACATGGCGGAGCGATAAGGCTCGCTCTTGCGCCTTTTGCTGGCCTCCGCCGAGCGCTTCAGCGACAAGGCGATGCGGCGCGGGTCCTTGAGCGTGAAGACCGATCGCTCCAGGTCCAGCGCGTCGCTGTGCCCGGTCACCTCCTGCGACCAGCGCTTGCGCGGCGTGCCCCGGCGAGGTGACTTGGGGCGGCGCGCGGCGGATATCTTGCGCGCGGCCATGATGTTCAGCCGCCCCGGCGCTTGAAGAACTGCACCTCGCGCTCGTGCTTCTCCGCCGCGGCGCGGGTCTTGAAGGTGCCGAGGTTGCGGCGCCGGCCGGTCTTCGGATCGACCTTGCGCGCATAGAGGCGGTATTCGCCGGATTTGAGCTTGCGGATCATGGCGACCCTCCGTCCTTGGTCCTGATCAACAGGTGGGCGGGCGCGGCGTTCCGGGCCTCAGACGGGAGAGCCGGGCTTCCCGGAGAGGTCCCAGTACATGCCCAGCATGCGCTGGCGCATCCAGTCGCGGTCGGAGCGGCGCTGCAGATTCTCGATCACCTGCGGCGTGCGCGCCTGGCGCTCTTCGAGCGGCAGGCTGAGCGCGTCGCGGATCGCCCAGGCGAGTGCCGCCGCGTCGTTGGGCGGCACCAGCCAGGCCATCGAGCTGCCCTCGACCAGCTCGCGCGCATTGGGGAAATCGCTCACCACCAGCGGCCGGCCCAGCGCCTGGGCCTCGATCACCACGCGGTTATAGGTCGAGGGCGTCAGGTACGGCGCCACCACCAGATCGGCCAGCATGAGGGCGGCCGCCATGTCGCGGCACTCGTCGGCCAGCAGCACGCGATCGTCGAGCTTCATCGAGGAGATGAGCTTCTCCAGCTCTTCGCGATAGGCGCCGCCATCGGGCGAGGGCCCGACCATGATGCAGCGCAGATCGATGTCCTTCACCTCGGTCAAGGCTTCCAGCAGCAGCGCGTGGCCCTTCTGCGGCGCGTAGCGCGCCGGCAGCATGACGATCGGCTTGTCGTCCGGTAGGCGCCAGTTGGTGGCGAGCTGCACCATGCGATGCGCGGCGACGCGGGTGGGGTCGAAGCGCGTGAGGTCGATGCCGAAGGGCACCACGCTCAGGCGCTCGCGCAATTCCGGCAGCGCCTCGGCCAGCAGATCGGCGGTGAGATAGGAAAGCGTCAGCACGTGATCGCAGTTGAGCAGCGCCTGGCGCGTCTTTTTCGACAAGGTGGCGACGTTGCCCGGCCCGTCGCAGAAGGTGGCGATCATCTTGGCGCCGGCCTTGTGCGCGGCGGCCTGGCCGACCGCGGCCAGGGTCGCGTTCTGCGTGTGCACCAGATCGACCTTCTGGTCGCGGATGGTCTGCGCCAGGCGGCGCGTCATGGTGAAGGTGGAGATCGGGTTGCGGGCGGTCAGCGCCTCGGCGATCGGCGTGATGCGATGCTTGGTCAGTTCGTAGGTCGAGGCTTCGCCGTCATAGGCGATCAGCGCCCGCCCGCCGGCCTCGACCAGAGCGGTGGCCAGGTCGATCGCCAGCCGCGACCCGCCGCCGCCGTCCAGCCGGCTGACCAGATGCAGCACGGTTGGCGCGTTGGGATTGGAGATGGGCTGGGATTTGGACGTGTCGCTCGACATTCAGCAACCGGAAAGGCACCCTCGGAGGCAACCTTGGGCAAACATACGTGCCCGGTCCGGTGGGAGCAACAGAATTGGCGAGCCAGAAATCCAGCGGGACGGGGCGTGTTTCCGGAAACATGTCCAGCGATGCAATTGCGCCACCGAGACCTTCGTTCCTAGGCATGGCCGACGGGCGTCGCATTGCCTATGCGCGGCGCGACGCCGCCGAGATTGCGGGCGAAGCGGCGCGCGGCGCCAGCGTGGTGTTCCTCTCCGGCTTCAGATCCGACATGACCGGCACCAAGGCGACATTCCTCGACGCGCATTGCGCGGCACGTCGTCGCGCCTTCCTCCGCTTCGACTATTCGGGTCATGGCCAATCCTCCGGCGCCTTCAGCGATGGGACGATCGGCCGCTGGGCGGAGGAGGCGATCGCGGTCATCGATTCCTGCACCACCGGCAAGCTGATCCTGGTCGGCTCCAGCATGGGCGGATGGATCATGCTGCTGGTGGCGCTGGCACGGCCGGATCGCATCGCCGGCCTGGTCGGCATCGCCGCGGCGCCCGACTTCACCGAGACGCTGATGTGGAATCGCCTCGGCGACGCGGAGAAGGACCGCCTGCTGGCCGACGGCCGCCTGCTGGCGGATTCGCAATATTCCGACGAGCCAACCATCATCACCCGCGCCCTGATCGAGGAGGGGCGGCGGCATCTGCTGCTCGCGGCACCCATCGGCATCCGCTGTCCGGTGCGCCTGCTGCACGGCATGGCGGATCGCGACGTGCCGTATCAGGTGTCGCTCGAGCTCGCCGATCGCCTCGCCGCCGAGGATGTGCGCGTATCGCTGATCAAGGACGGCGACCATCGCCTGTCGCGCGACGCCGACCTCGCGCTGCTGGCGCAGAACCTCGACGCGCTGCTCTAGGCGCCCGCTTCGAGGATCGCCTTCAGCCCGTCGCGATAGCTGGGATAGCGCAGGACCACGCCCAGCTCGTGCTTGATCCGCGCATTGTCGACGCGCTTGTTGTCGTCATAGAAGCTGCGCGCCATGGGCGACAGCTCCGCCTGGTCGAACGGCACCTCCGGCGGCGGCGCCACGCCCAGCAGCGCGCAGGCATAGGCGATCACCTCGGCGGGCGGCGCCGGGTCGTCGTCGCAGACATTGTAGGCGGCCCCCGGATTGGGCTTCGCCACCGAGGCTTCCAGCACCTGGGTGATATCCGCGACATGGATGCGGCTGAACACCTGACCCGGCTTCACCACGCGCTTGGCGCGGCCCTCGCGCACGGTGTCGAGCGCCGAGGAGCCGGGACCGTAGATGCCGGCCAGGCGGAAGAGATGCGCCGCCGGCCGCAGCGCCAGCCAGGCCTGCTCCGCCGCGACGCGCCGCCGGCCGCGTTCGCCGCTCGGTGTCAGGGCGCTGGTCTCGTCGACCCAGCCGCCGCCGCGATCGCCATAGACACCGGTGGTGGAGAGGTAGCCGATCCAGGCGAGGTCATCGGCGACCGCGTCGAGGTCGCGTCGATGCGCCGCCAGAACCGGATCGCCGGCCTCGTCCGGCGGCACCGAACTCAGCAGATGGGTGACGCCGGCCAGCGCTGTCGCCGCGTCGTCGAGCGGCCGGCCGCGGTCGAACAGATGCGCAACGATGCCGTCGGCCCGCAGCCGCGCCTGCTTCTCGGCGCTACGGCAGGTGCCGCTGACCCGCCAGCCCTTGGCCAGCAGGTCGCGGGCGAGGAGACCGGCGCTGTAGCCGAGGCCGAAGCAGAAGAGATGCGGCATGGCGGTCATTGATGTCGTCGTCTTTCGCGCTCTCCGGCCTCGCGAATTGCTGACTTGCAAATCGCCGCCGGCCGCAGGAAGGTTCGCCGCAGCGTTAACTTCCCGCCGGGTTCATTGCAAGCGATGCGTCCTCGATCTCTCGTCTGCGCCCTGATGCTGGCGCTTGCCGCGGCGCCGGCCGCCGCGCTCGACAACCAGGCGCAGTACCAGGCCTGCATGGTGCTGGTGGAGCGCGACCCCTCGGGCGCGCTGGACAGCGCCGTGGAATGGGAACGCCAGGGCGGCGGCGACGCGGCGCGCCATTGCAAGGCGCTGGCGATGATCCGCACCGGGGATGTGGAGGGCGGCGCGCTCGAGCTCGAGCGGGTCGCCGAGCAGATGCCGCAGCTGAAGGCGCCCTTGGCGGCACAGCTTTTCGCCCAGGCGGGCCAGGCCTGGATCCGGTCGGGCAACCCGCAGCGCGCGCTCTATGCCCAGAACCAGGGGCTGAAGCTCAATCCGCGCGATGCCGATTTGCTGGTCGACCGGGCGATGAACTACGGTTCCGCCGGCATGTATTTCGAGGCGCTCGACGACCTCAACGCCGCCATCGATCTGTCGCCCGAGGATCCGGCCATCTACGCCCTGCGCGCCGCGGCCTATCGCCAGCTGGAGAATCCCGATCTGGCGGAGGACAACGTCAACCAGGCGCTGCGAATCTCGCCCAGCTTCCCGCCGGCGCTGCTGGAGCGCGGCTATCTGCGCCGCGCCAAGGGCGACCTGGTCGGCGCGCGCTCCGACTGGCTGACGGTGATCCAGGTGATGCCAGGCACCGACATCGCCGCCGAGGCGCAGAAGAACATCGAGAAGCTGGAGATCAAGTGACGACGGAATAGCATTCCGTCGTCATCCCGGGCTTGCCCCGGGATCCACCTCTCCAGCGCATGATCCGAGATCGCATCGCACTGCCCTTGCGTCTTCACCGTGGATCCCGGCGCTCGCTGCGCTCGGCCGGGATGACGAGGGCGGGAAAGCGGCGTCTCTCCGCTCAAAAATCCAGATTGGCGTAATGCGCCGGCGGTTGCGTTCCCGGCCAGTGGTCGGCCAGCAACGGGCGGAAGCTGGGACGCGATTTCAGCCGTGCGTACCATTCCTTGGCCACCGGATGCTCGTCCCAGGGCACGTCGCCGAGATAATCGAGGCAGGAGAGATGCGCTGCGGCGGCCAGGTCGGCGAGCGAGATCTCGTCACCCGCCAGCCAGTTGCGCCGGTCGATCAGCCAGCCGACATAGTGCAGGTGGACATGGATGTTGGCCTTGCCGGCGCGCAAGGCGGCGGAATCCGGGCCGCCGCGGCCGTAGAGGCGCTTGCCGATCTTCTCGTCCAGCAGATGCTGCGTCACCTCGCGGCTGAACTTGCCGTCGAACCAGGCGATGATGCGGCGCACCTCGGCCCGTTCGCCGCGCGAGCGGCCGAGCAGGGCCGGCTCCTCATAGGTCTCTTCCAGGTATTCGGTGATCACGTAGTCGCCGGCGAGGGTAAGGCCGCTATCCTCGGTCAGCACCGGCGTCTCGCAGGCGGGGTTGAGATGCAGGAAGGCCTCGCGCCGCTCCCACGGCCGCTCGACCACCAGGTCGCAATCCAGGTGCTTTTCCTTCAGCAGGAGGCGCACCTTGCGCGATTGCGGCTGCAGCGGAAAGTGATAGAGCGTGCGCATGGACCCGGCGAAGTCTGATTCGCCGGCAATTTATCAGCGTCAATCCGCACGATCCAGGGTATGCGTGCGGATCAGGCCTGCATCAGGCGGAAGGCCGGGGCGTCGCGGTCGGCGAAGTCGCGCTTGATCTCGGCAAGCGCCTGACGCTGGCCCGGATAGGCGATGAGCTCCATCGCCTCCGCGAAGCTGACCCAGCGATAGTCGAGATGCTCTTCGTTGAGGATGACCGCCGGGGCCCGCGGGAACGGCGCGACGAAAATCGGCGTGATGTCGATGGTGTTGGCGCCGGGATTGTAGAAGGTGTCGCAGCAACCGGAATTGTAGATCGCGCCGGCGGCGATGCCGACCTCCTCCATGAGCTCGCGGCGGGCCGCCTGCGGCGCCGTCTCGCCCGCCTCCAGCCCGCCCATGACCAGGCTCCACAGGCCGCGCGAGGTCTTGCCGGCGCGCTGCATCAGCAGCACCTGGGCTCTCTCGCCGCGTCCGGCCAGCACCACCGCCGCGGCCGATTTGCTGCGCACCGGAATGCCGGCGGCAGCGGCCTCGTCGCGTCTGGATGGCAGCGGCACGATATTGCTGTTGCCGGCCATGGGCCGGCGGCTGGGGAAGGAGAGGGCGATTGGCTGCATCTGGTCCTCCGGACTGGATCGAGCAAGTGTGCCCGAATCCCCGGCCGCCGGAACCGGTGCAGAATGGTAGCAACCCCTATACGGATGCCTATCCGTTTGAAATCGTGGTTATTATTCGATTAATCCCGATATTTCCAGGCGCCAGCTGGTGGCGCCGGCGGGGGTCAGGCGGGCCGGCGCACAATTCGGCAGCCGGGTGAAACCGGGCCGGCCGCAGAGCCGTTCCAGGGCCCAGAACACGCCGCCATGGGCCACGACCAGGACCTCGCCGGGATGGCCGAGCGCGTGGTTGATGGCGGCGGCGATGCGGCGGCGAAAGGCCGGGAAGGGCTCGATGCCCGGCACCGCCTCGTCGGCGCGCCAGGACTCCAGCCAATGGCCTTCCGTGCGGCCTTCATAGGGGCCGACATCCATCTCCAGCAGGCCAGGTATGTCAAAGACGGGAACGCCGAGCGTCGCGGCCACCAGATCGGCGGTCCGGCGGGCGCGGCCGAGCGGGCTGCTGCAGATCACCTCGATGCCGGCGCCGCGCAGCAGCGGCCCGGCCGCCCGCGCCTGCGCCTCGCCCAGCGCGTTCAGCGGCACGTCGGTCTGGCCCTGCCAGCGTCCGCTGCCGTTCCAATCGGTCTGGCCGTGGCGCAGGAACCAGAAGCCGCGGCGGGTGATCATGATGCCCCTCTAGCTGTACGCGGCGATGCAAACTGGCCGCGCAATGTGGCGTTTACGGCGGCGGGCCGGCGCCGTCAACCGCGCTTGACTCCAACCGCCGGTTGCACCTAGCCTTGAGCGCAATCAAAGATAGAAACAATCCCGCCTACCGGGGAGGCGCAGATGCGATCACACCTGCCGGGTGTCCTGCTATCCGCATGCCTGCTGGCGGGTTGCGCCGGCGCGGATTTCCGGCTGCCGCAAATCACCGCGGCGGAAGTCGACCGCGCCGCGCTGGTGATCGATGGCAGCAAGCCCGGCGTGGCGAGCAATGCCCGCTCCGACGCGGAGAATCGCGCGCTGGTGTCGCGCGTCGCCAATCGCCTGGGCGACAGCATCGGGCCGCTGTGCCGGCAATCGGAGATCGAGCCTTGCTGGTTCGACATCACCTACGATGCCGATGACGAGGTGAACGCCTATGCCGAGGGCAGCAACCGCATCCACATCCTGCGCGGGCTGCTGCGCTATCTCGACAGCGAGGATGAGGTCGCCGCCGTGGTCGCGCATGAGATCGGCCATCATCTCGGCGACCACATAGCCGAGAAACAGGACAACGCCGCCATCGGCGCGCTGCTGGGCGCGCTGCTCATGGGCGCGGCGCTGGGAGCCGGCGGCTACGATCCCGCGTACGATACCAGCAATTCCGGCCAGCAGGCGATGGAGCAATCCATGCGGCTCGGCGCCCAGATCGGCGCCATCAGCTATTCCAAGTCGCAGGAGCGCGAGGCCGATCTGTTCGCCGCCTACATCCTGGCGCGCGCCGAGTACGACCTCGACAAGGCCGGCCATGTGTGGGTCGTGCTGGCGAAGATGGATGACAAGACGCATGCCTCGCTGCTCGACACCCATCCGGCGGGGCCTGAGCGCATCGTCGCCTGGGACAAGGCGGTGGCCGAGGTGAAGAACTCGCCGGACCTGCTGCCCGATCCGGATTGAACGCCGCTACGGCGCGTTGCCGGTGAGGCGCGCCAGCAGCTTTTCGCCCGCCGGCCAGGCGCCGAACCCCGCCGCCGTGTTGATGTGCCCGGCTTCACCCGCATCATACAGCTCGGCGTCCCAGGCCGCGGCGAAGCGCGCGGCGCGGTCGAAGTCGACATAGGGATCGTTGCGGCTGGCGGCGACGATGGCCGGGAAGGGCAGTCGCATGAGCGGCATGGGCCGGAACACATGCGCCTCGGGCGGCGTGTGCGCGTCCGAATCCACGTCGGCCGGCCCGACCAGCAGCGCAGCGTGCACCGGCCGGCGATGCGCCGCCGCCCAATGCGCGACCAGCGCGCAGGAGAGGCTGTGCGCCACCAGGATCGGCGGAGATTTCGCTGCAGCGACGGCGGCGTCGAGGCGCGCGATCCAGCCGGCGCGATCGGGCCGGTCCCAATCCGCCTGCTCCACGCGCACGGCATCCGGCAGGCGGGCCTGCCACAGGCTCTGCCAATGCTCCGGCCCGGAGCCGCCGAGGCCGGGGATGATCAGGATCGGCGCCATGCCGTCACTCGGCGGAGATGGCGCCGCGCGCGTCGCTCAGCGGTCGCGGCAGCTTGTCGAGCATCTCCTTGGGCGCGATCTGCCAGAACTTGCCGCGTTCCAGCATCCAGTCGTTCAAGAGGCGCCGGGCGAAGCGCGATTGCGTTTCCTCCGCATGTTCCTCGATCAGGTCGCGCAGCGTCTGCTCCCAGTATGCCGAATCGAGGCGCTGCCAGACGACCGAGCCCGGATTGACGAAAAGCGGGAAACTGTCCGCCTCGTCATAGACGAAGGCCATGCCGCCCGACATGCCGGCGGCGAAATTGTCGCCGACGCGGCCCAGGATGACCGCGGTGCCGCCGGTCATATATTCGCAGCCATTGGAGCCGCAGCCCTCGACCACCACCTCGGCGCCGGAATTCCTCACGGC
>JAEUKU010000120.1 GCA_016794075.1 Rhodospirillaceae bacterium | reverse complement strand
CCATAGCCCAGCAGCTCGCTCCTGGAGCGCTGGCCGGAGGCGGTCTTGAGGATGAGATCGAAGATCTGCTTGCCCATCTCCTCGACGCTCATGCCGCCATCGAGGATCGCGCCGCAATTGATGTCCATGTCGTCGGCCATGCGGGCATACATCGGCGTGTTGGTGGCGAGCTTCAGGCTGGGCGCCGGCTTGCAGCCGAAACAGGAGCCCCGCCCTGTCGTGAAGCAGATGATGTTGGCCCCGCCGGCCACCTGGCCGGTCACCGAGACCGGGTCGTAGCCGGGGGTATCCATGAACACGAAGCCGCGCTGGGTCACGGGTTCGGCGTATCTGTAGACGTCGACCAGATCGCTGCGCCCACCCTTGGCCGCGGCGCCCAGGGATTTCTCCAGGATGGTGGTGAGGCCGCCCGCCTTGTTGCCGGGGGACGGGTTGTTGTCGAGGGATTCGCCGTTCTTCTCGGCATAGACCTCCCACCAGCGCAGCAGGTCCAAGAGCTTGTTGCCGACCTCCCGGCTCACCGCCCGGCCCAGCAGCATGTGCTCGGCGCCGTAGATCTCCGGCGTCTCCGAGAGGATGGCGGTGCCGCCGTTCTGCACCAGCAGATCCGCCGCCACCCCGAGCGCCGGATTGGCGGTGATGGCCGAGAAGCCGTCCGACCCGCCGCATTGCAGGCCGAGGGTCAGGTGCCTGGCCGGCAGGGTCTGGCGCGTGACCGCGTTGGCTTCGGGCAGCAGCTGGCGGATGTGGTCGATGCCGGCATCCACGGTCTTGCGGGTGCCGCCGGTTTCCTGGATCACCAGGGTATGGAGCCTTGGGCCGGTCTGCAGATGCTCCTCCGCCACCAGCCTTGGCAGCTGGTTGGATTCGCAGCCCAGGCCGATGATCAGCACGGCGGCGAAATTGGGGTGCCGGGCATAGCCGGCCACCGTCCGCCGCAGCACGTGGTTGCCCTCCGTCTCCTCGCCCCCGGCGCAGCCGCTCTTGTGGGTGAGCGCCACCACGCCGTCGATGTTGGGATAATCCTTGAGCTCGCCCGACATCCGGAAATGCTCGGAGATCATCCGGGCGACCTGGGCGGAGCAGTTCACCGTGGTCAGCACGCCGATATAGTTCCGCGTCGCCACCGAGCCGTCGGACCGCAGGATGCCCTGGAAGGTCGCCGCCGCGGGTTCCGGCAGGACCGGCAGGTTGCTCCGGTGGGCGCCGATGCCGTGATCGGCCGCGCTGGGGCGGAACTCGACGTTGTGGACGTGGATGTGCTGGCCGGGTTCGATCGCCCTGGTCGCGTTGCCGATGATCTGGCCCAGTTTGCGCACCGGCGCGCCGACCGCGATCGCCTGCACCGCCAGCTTGTGGCCGCGCGGGATCGGCTCCCTGGGCGTCACTTCGCCCAGGCCGACCTCCTCGCCCGCCTTCAGGTCCCGCGTCGCCACCACCAGCGGGTCGGCGGGATTCAAGCGCAGAACAGGCGGCTGGTTGCTCCGGTCGGTCATGGCGTGGCGCTCCTCCAGCGAACACCGCGCGATTGTATCACGCGTAGTTCACGTAGATCGTCTTCTTCTGGAAATAGGCGTCGAGGCCGTATTTGCCATCCTCGCCGCCGATGCCGCTGTGGCGCAGGCCGGCATGGTGGGCGTGCACTGCGTCGCCGCCGGGGCGGTTGACGTAGATCTCGCCGAATTTCAGTTCCCGCACCAGGCGCATCAGGCGGCGCATGTCCTTGGTGAAGACATAGGCGGAGAGGCCGTAGCGGGATTCGTTGGCGAGGCGCAGACCCTCGTCGAAATCGGTCACCGTCATCAGCGGAATGACCGGGCCGAAGACCTCGTCCTGCATGATGGCCATGCGGTTGTCGGCGGCGGTCAGCACCGTCGGCTCGAACCAGTGGCCGCGCGCATATTCGCCCTCGGTCAGGCGCTTGCCGCCGGTCAGCACCTTGGCGCCGACCTTGGTCGCCGCCTGCACCATGCGCTCGACTTTGTCCAATTCGGCGGCGCTGAACTTGGGGCCGACATCCACCATCTGCAGCGGATCGCCAACCTTCAGACCCTTCACCGCGCGGACGAATTTCTCGGTGAACTCGTCGGCGATGCGCTCATGCAGGTACATGCGCTCGTTGCAGATGCAGATCTGGCCGCAATTCTCGAAACGCGAGGCGATGGCCGCCTTCACCGCCGCGCCGATATCGGCGTCTTCCGCGACGATGAAGGGCGCCTTGCCGCCCAGTTCGAGCCGCAGGATCTTCAGATCGTCGGCGGACGCGCGAAAGATCTCCTTGCCCGCGCGCACGCTGCCTGTGAGCGTGATCAGACGCGGGATCGGGTGCTTGACCAAAGCCGCGCCCAGGCCCTCGCCGGTGCCGCTCACCACATTGATGACGCCCGGCGGGAAGTCGAGCTGGGTCGAAAGCTGCGCGATCTCGAAGGCGGAGAGCGGCGTCCCCTCATGCGACTTGATGACGATGGTATTGCCGGCGAGCAAGGCCGGTCCCATCTTGCGCGTGGTCAGCGCCGCCGGGTAGTTCCAGGCGGTCAGGCCGACGACCACGCCGTGGGCGACGCGCTGGATCCAGACCTGCTCGTCGGCGTTGTCGGAGGGGATGATGTCGCCAGTGATGCGCCGCGCCTCTTCCGCCGCATAAGTGAGGTAGAGCGCGGTGCCCTCGATCTCGCCGCGCGCCTCGGTCAGCGGCTTGCCCTGCTCCGCCACCACCAGCCGCGCCAGGCGATCGCGATTCTCAAGAATGAGCCGCGCCAGGCCGATGAGTAGCTTGGCGCGCTCGATCGGCGGCAGCGCTTCCCAGGCCGGCTGCGCCGCGGCGGCGGCGACCAAAGCACGGTCGGCATCGTCGGCGCTGCCCTTCGGCACAGTGGCGATGACGGCGCCGGTCGCCGGGTTCTCCACCTCGATCCATTCCTTGATTGTGGAGTCGGTCCACTGGCCGTTGATGAAATGGCGATAGCGCGGGACGCCGTTCACCAGGTCCTTCATGACGGGCATGGGAAGTCTCCTATGGGGCGGCGGAGAGCGGCTGGTAGCCCAGCAGCTCCGGCAGCCAAAGCGTCAATTGCGGCACATAGACCAGGACAAAGAGCAGCGCGATCAGCACGACCAGGAACGGCCAGACCTCGCGGATGATGGCGCCGACCGGGATGCCGGAGACGCCGGCAATCAGGAACATGAGCTGGCCCATCGGCGGGGTGACCAGGCCGATCATCATGTTGATGATGATGGTGACGCCGAAATGGACCGGATCAATGCCGAGGCCGATCACCGCCGGCATCAGGATCGGCACCAGGACCAGCAGCATCAGCAGCGTGTCGAGGAAGCAACCCAGGATCAGGAACAGCACATTGACCGCGAACAGAAAGACGAGCGGCGACATGTCGAGCGAGACCATCCAGGCGCCGAGCGCGTCCGGGATCTGCTCCGAGGCCACCACCCAGTTCATCACCAGCGCGCCGGCAATGGTGATGGCGACGATGGCGGTGGAGCGGGACGATTCGACAAAGACGTCGACGAGCTTGCGCAAAGGCAGGCTGCGGTACCAGACCAGCGCCAGGATGAGCGCATAGGCCGCGGCAACCGCCGCCGCCTCGGTCGGTGTCACGGCGCCGCTATAGATGCCGCCCAAGAGGATGACCGGCAAGAACAGGGCGGGCAGCGTCGTTTTCACCGTCTCAATCGCATGCGCGCGCGTCGGGCGCGGCTGGACCGGGAAGTTGCGCCGCCTGGCCTGGAACGCGATGACGCCCATCTGCGCCAGCGACAGCAGGATGCCGGGGATCACGCCGGCCATGAACAGATAGCCGATGGAGGTGTTCGACACGACGCCGTAGAGCACCATCGGGATCGACGGCGGAATGATCGGCCCGACGATGGCGGAGGTGGTGCTGACCGCGGCGGCGAAGCCCGGCGCGTAGCCGGCCTTGACCATCATGTCGACCTCGAGTTTGCCGGGGCCGGCGGCATCGGCGAGGGCGCTGCCGCTCATGCCGGAGAAGATGACGCTTGCCACCACGTTCACATGCGCGAGGCCGCCGCGCAGGCGCCCGACCAGCAGGTTGGCGAACTCGAACAGCCGGTCGGTGATCTTGCTGGCGTTCATAATGTCGGCGGAGAGGATGAAAAGCGGCACCGACATCAGCACGAAGCTGGAGAACATGCCGTTCAGGCTCTGCGTCGCGACGATCGCCAGGTCCTGCCCGGTCAACAGCAGGTAGACGATTCCGGCCATCAGCATGGCATGACCGATCGGCATGCCGAGCAGCATCCACAGGAAGAACAGCCCGAGCATGATGACGACGGCGAGACTCATGACTGCGGGCCCCGCTTAGAGATGCTGCTGCCAGTTGCCGCCGGCGAGTCGCCGCAGCCGCAGCACCGCGCCGACGACCGCCGCGATCATGAACACGCCGAAACAGGCGTAGACATAGTCGTACGGAATGCGAAGGATCATCGTGCTGCGCCTCAGCGACATGATGTAGTCGAGGATGGTGGGCGTCGCGGCCAGGAAGACAAGGCCGAACATGGCCGTATTGGCGATGGCTGCGATTCGCTGCGTGTGCGGCGGGAATTTCTTGTAGAGCACGTCGAAGATGATGTGCTGCCGCTCGGTCAGCAGCAGATTGGCCGACCAGAAGACGACCCAGACATAGGTGATGGAGCAGATCTCCAGCGACCAGGAGACCGGCGCGTTGAAGACATAGCGGCTGACGATCTGGATCATGAAGGCGCCGAACATGGCCGCGAACATCGCGGCCGCGGCCAGTTCGGCGAAGCGCTTGAGCCCGGCGGCAAGGTCCGTCATTGCAACTGCATTCTTCCCTTGCGCGCCAGGCCCATTGCGTCGATCAGGCGGCCTTGATGCGGTCGAGCATGCCCGCCGGCCAATCCTTCGAGAAGTCGGAATTGACGAAGGCGTCGAGCACCTTGGCGCGGAAGGCGGCGACGTCGGGCGTGGTCACCTTCAGTCCCTTGCCTTCCATGAACGCCACCGCGTCCTTCTCGGTGGCGGCCACGCCATCGTCGTTCACCTTCTTGCCCTCGACTTCGGCGGCGGTGATCGCCGCGCGCTGCTCGTCGCTGAGGCCGTTCCAGTATTCGCTGGCGACCGCGAAGAAGGTGTTGGCGACCATGTGCGAGGTCAGCACGATCTGCTTGGAGACTTCGTAGAACTTCGACGCCATGGCGTCGGGCAGCGGGTTCTCCAGGCCGTCGATGGTGCCGGTCTGCATCGCCAGATAGACCTCCTCGAAGGCGAGCGGCGTGGCATTGGCGCCGAGCGCGTTGCCGAGGAACTGCCAGGCTTCCGAGCCCGGCATGCGCAGCTTCAATCCGGCGAGGTCTTCCGGCTTGTTGACCTCCTTCGGCTCGCGCAGGATGACGTGGCGGGTGCCGAGATACTGGCTCTTCACCAGGGTGATGCCGATATCCTTCTCGATCCGCGCCTTGTATTCGGCGCCGATGTCGCCGTCATAGACCGCGTCGAGATGCGCCGGGTCGCGCATCAGGTAGCCGCAGGTGAAGACGGAGTATTCGGGGATCAGCGCCGAGATATCCTGCGGCGAGACCATGCCGACCTCGAGGTTGCCGCGCTGCATCGCCTCGATCTCGGTGCCCTGGCCGAACAGGGTGCCGTTGTAGTGAATCTGCACGTCGAACTGGCCGGGCAGGCTGGCGTCCAGCGACTTCTTGAACTGCTGCAGGTTCTTCGCCTGCCATTCCTCCTCGTTGCCGGGCAGCGAGATGCGGAAGGCCTTGGCGTCGGCCAGGCTGGACTTTACGATGAACGGCATCGAGAGCGCGGCGGCGCCCCCTGCCAGAACTGCGCGGCGGCCGAACGGCTTGCCGATGATCTTGTTCATGACACCCTCCCTTTGCGTTGACGTTATGCGCTTGCCTTGACGGACTCCCTTGGGCCGGCGGCGCCCTGACGCGCCGCAGGCTTCGCTCTTGATTTCTCGGGCTCCGGTTCCGGTGCCGCCGCGGCGGTATTTTCGTGCGCCAGGGCTGCGGCGGCGCGCTCGACCTCCGGCGCGTTGTGCTCGCGCGCCAGACGCTCGGCCGTCTCCGGCTCGCCGGCGACGATCGCCCGCACGATCGGCTGATGCTCGGCGACGATCTGGGTCAGATCCATGATCAGCGCGTTGGAGGAAATGATGTAGTGGCGCACCTGCTGCTCCAGCAGGCGGTATTGCTCGATCAGGCGCTGATGCCCCGAGATCGAGACAATGGTCTTGTGCAGGGCGAGATCGGCCTCGGCCACGCGGGTATGCTTGCGCGAATCGACCGCGGCCACCAGGCGCTCGAATGCGGCGTCGAGGATGGCCATGCTCTCCTCGCTACGGTGTTCGGCGGCGAGCCGCGCGGCCATGCCCTCGAGCGTGCCGCGCAGGGTATAAAGCTCCCAGGCATCGGCCTGCGAGAATTCCGGCAGCATCCACTTGGTGTAGGCGACCTGCTGGATCAGGCCCTCATGCGACAGGGCGCGCAAAGCGGCGCGCAAGGTGCCCCGGCTCACTTCCAGCTGGTTGGCGAGCGCGGTCTCCACCAAGCGTTGCCCGGGAACCAGCTGGCCGCTCAATATCTGCTCGCGCAGGATCTCGGCCGCCCTCCAATCGAGCGAGCGCCGATCGACCTTCACGGATTTCGCAGATTTCACCTTGGCTCCCCGTCTCGGCGTTCCGAGCGTGCGGCGACTTGCGGCGCCGTCCTTTTCTTGGCCGGAATGCTCTCATCGCCACCATGCGCCGTCAAGTCAATTGTTGACAATCTACAATCCTGCGCCATGATCGACCGACGCTCGGAATACAATCCGCCGCGCGACAAGGCGGGCATCCGGGGCGCGGGGCGGCTGTCAGGGGAGTGGCGCGATCGTGGTCGGACTTCCAACACGGGATTGCCTGGCGGTCGCGGTCACCACGCCGATCGGCCCCGGCTTCCACCCCGATGCGGATCTCCTGCTGGCCCGCTGCCGGCAATTGCTTGCCGATGGCTGCGACGGCATCACCCTCTTCGGCACCACCGGCGAGGGCGCCGAGTTCTCCGTCGCCGACCGCATGGCGACGCTCGACCGGCTGATCGAGGGAGGCGTGGACCCGCGCCGCATCATCGTCTCGGTGGGCGCGCTGGCGATTCCCGATGTCGTGGCCCTCGCCCGCCATGCGCTCGACCGCAAGGTAGATGGCGTGATGTTGATGCCGCCTTGCGTCTATCGCGGCGGCGTCACCGAGGACGGCACCTTCCGCTTCTATACCGGCGTGATCGATACGCTCGCACGCGCGGATCTGCGGCTCTATCTCTACCACTTCCCGGATATCTGCGGCGCGCCGATCACGCCCAATGTCGTGCGCCGCCTGGATGAGCGCTATCCCGGCAACATCGCCGGCATCAAGGACAGCGGCGGCGACCTCGACTACACCGAGACGCTGCTGCGCCGCTTCTCGCACCTCTCGGTCTTCACCGGCAGCGAGACGCATGTACCGCAGGTCCTGGCGAGCGGCGGGCGCGGCACCATCTGCGGCCTCGCCAACGTCATGCCGCGGCTGATGCGCGCCATGTTCGACGCGCCGAACCTGTTCGAGCGGCGGCGCTACATTCCGCAGATTCTCGGCGGCGACGCGATCCTGTCGCGCCGGCCCTTCATCGCTTCGGTCAAGGCAATCCTCGCCGACGCCACCGGCGATCCGGCCTGGCGCCGCGTGCTACCGCCGATGGCCGAACTGCCGCTCCTCGAGGAGGCGCGCATGGCGGCCGATTTCCGCCGCTGGGAGGCGAGCCTGGCGCCGGAGGCGCGCAGCCTCTATCACGACGAACACGCCGCCGACCCGAAGATCGTCGCGCTGCGGCGGAGCTGAGGCGGATGAGCGCCGCGGCCCGAATCGGCGTGGATATCGGCGGCACTTTCACCGACCTGGTGCTGCTGGATGCCGGCGGCACCTGCTTCGCGCGCAAGGTGCCCTCCACGCCCGCGGATCCGGCCGAAGCGGTGATCGACGGCATCGCGCTCATCCTCGGCGATGCCGGTCTGCAGGCCAGCGAGGTCTCCGAGGTGCTGCATGGCACCACCGTCGGGTCCAACACCCTGTTGCAGAAGGTGGGCGCGAAGACCGGCCTGATCACCACCAGGGGCTTCCGCGACGTGCTGGAGATCGGCCGCATCCGCACGCCGGACATGTTCGACCTCGCCTGGGACAAGCCGCCGCCTTTGGTACGCCGGCAGCTGCGGCGCGAGATCGACGAGCGCATCGACGCGCGCGGCAACGTGTTGAAACCGATCGACCAGGACGAGGTCGCGCGCGTGGGTGGCGAGCTGGTTTCGCTCGGAATCCAGTCCATCGCCATCTGCTTCATCAACTCCTATCGCAATCCCGCCCACGAACTGGCCGCCGAGCGCGTGCTGCGCCGGCATTTCCCGAACCTGCCGGTCACCACCTCGGTCTCCGTCCTGCCGGAGCAGCGCGAATACGAGCGCACCAGCACCGCGGTGGTGAACGCCTATGTGCTGCCGGTGATGGCGACCTATCTGCGCCGCCTGCGCCTCGGCCTGCAACGGATCGGCGTCACCGCACCCTTGCTGGTCGGCAATTCCAATGGCGGGCTATCGGCCATCGACGTGGCGGAGGCGAAGCCGGTCTTCTTCATCTCCTCGGGCCGCTCCGCCGGCGTGGTGGGTGCTGCGCGCCTGGGCGAGACGCTGGAACAGGGCGACCTCATCGTCTTCGACATGGGCGGCACCACGGCCTCGGCCTCGCTGGTCCAGGGCGGCGAGGTCGCGCGCGCCACCGAATACGAGTTCCGCGACGGCATCTCCACGCCCAGCCGCTTCATCAAGGCCGGCGGCTACATGATGAGCGTGCCGACCGTCGACGTGGCGGAGGTCGGCAGCGGCGCCGGCTCCATCGCCTGGCTCGACCAGGGCGGATTGCTGCATGTCGGCCCGGTTTCCGCCGGCGCCGAGCCGGGTACCGCCAGCGATGGGCGCGGCGGGACCCGCCCCAACGTCCCCGACGCCCATGTTGCGCACGGCCTGCTGCCCCAATTGCAGGCGGGCGGTGCGCAC
>JAEUKU010000107.1 GCA_016794075.1 Rhodospirillaceae bacterium | reverse complement strand
AGGGCAGCACGTTCATGCCCGGCGAGCCGATGAAATGGCCGACGAAGGTATGCGCCGGCCGCTCGAACAGCTCGACCGGCGTGCCGATCTGCACCACCTCGCCCTGGTTCATCACCACCACCTTGTCGGCGAAGGTCAGCGCCTCGGTCTGATCATGCGTCACATAGATCATGGTGCGGCGGATGCGCAGATGCAGCTCCTTCAGCTTCGAGCGCAGCAGCCATTTCAGATGCGGATCGATGACGGTGAGCGGCTCGTCGAACATGATGACGTTGACGTCCGAGCGCACCAGGCCGCGGCCGAGCGAGATCTTCTGCTTGCCGTCGGCGGTGAGGCCGGCGGCGCGCCGGTCGAGCGTCGCCGACAAATCGAGCATGGCGGCGATCTCGCGCACCCGGCGGTCGACATCGGATTCGGCGACGCCGCGGTTGCGCAGCGGGAAGGCCAGATTGTCATAGACGGTCATGGTGTCATAGACGACCGGGAACTGGAACACCTGGGCGATGTTGCGGTCTTCCGGCGTCGCGTTGGTGATGTCGCGGTTGTCGAACAGGATGCTGCCATGGGTCGGCTTCAGCAGGCCGGAGATCAGGTTGAGCAACGTGGTCTTGCCGCAGCCCGACGGCCCGAGCAGCGCATAGGCACCGCCATCCTCGAGTTCGACGCTCATCTCCTTCAGCGCCCAATCCTCCGGGCGCTTCGGCTCCGGCGTGTAGGCGTGCTTCAAGCCGTCGAGGGTGATCTTCGCCATTACTCGCGCCCCCCGACCAGATTGCCGTCCTCGCCAAACAGGAAGCAGCGGCCGACATCCATGAACACCCGCACCTCGGCGCCCACCTCGTAGGGATGCACGCCGTGCGATTGGGAGATCCAGGTGCTGCCGTTGAAGTCGAAATGCAGCACGCTTTCGGAGCCGCTGAGTTCCGCCACCAGCACGCGTCCCTCGACGCTGACGCCGTCGCCGGTCTGCTGATATGGCGTGATGTGGTGGGCGCGGATGCCGAGCGTGTATTGCCCGTCCGGCACATTGGCGAGATGCGGACCGGCTTGCCAGGAGGTGCCGTCGCCCAGATGGATGCGGCCATTGGCCTTGGTCACCGCCATGGTGTTGAGCGGCGGATCGGAGAACACCTGCGCGCTCAACAGATCGCGCGGTTGGCGGTAGATCTCCGCGGTCGGGCCGAACTGAGTTACTCGGCCTTCATGCAAGGTTGCGGTGTGGCCGCCGAACAGCAACGCTTCGACCGGCTCCGTGGTCGCATAGACCACGATGCAATGCCGGTCGGCGAACAGCCGCGGCAGCTCGTCGCGCAGTTCCTCGCGCAGCTTGTAGTCGAGATTGGCGAGCGGCTCGTCGAGCAGGATCAGCTCGGAGTCCTTCACCAGGGCGCGGGCGATCGCCGTGCGCTGTTGCTGACCGCCGGAAAGCTCGGCTGGGCGGCGCTGCAGCATCGGCGTCAGGCGCAGCAGCTCGGCCGCGGAGCCGACACGCTGCCTGATCTTGGCGTCGTCGTAGCCCGCCACGCGCAGCGGCGAGGCGATGTTTTCATAGACCGATAGATGCGGATAGTTGATGAACTGCTGGTAGACCATCGAAACGTTGCGCTGCTGCACCGCCACGCCGGTCACGTTCCGGCCCTTGAACCAGATTTCGCCGCCGGTCGGCTTGTCGAGCCCGGCCATCAGCTGCATCAGCGTCGTCTTGCCGGCAAGCGTGGTGCCGAGCAGCACGTTGAACGTGCCCTCGTGCAGCGTCAGGCTGGTGGGGTGGATATGCACCTCCCCGCTGACGCTCTTGCCCACTTGTCGCAATTCAAGGGTCATGGCCTACCGCGCACCGTCCCCAATCGATGACAGAACCCGATGCCGCCGGATACTCCGGAGGTGATGAACCTCCGGAGCACCGGTCGACACCCTAGCACACAAACAAACCAGTCAGGTCAACTGGGGCGATGACTACTTCGCCCAGCGCTTGACCAGCTCGTCATAGGCGATGGTCTGGCCCTTCTCCTTTTCGTTGTCGAGCTTGGCATGCGGGCCGTTCGGCTTGCCCAGCCACTCGCTCGGGTCCTTCTCCTCATTGAGGCGCGGACCGCAGCCGCCATAGGTGTTGTTGGCTTCGTCAGCCGCCTGCATGCGGGCCATGACCTGGTCCATTTCGCCGGCCAGACGATCCATCGCTTCCTGCGGCGTGAAGGCGCCGGAGTTCACGTCACCGATGTTTTCCCACCACAACTGGGCGAGCTTCGGATAGTCGGGGACGTTGATGCCGGTCGGGGTCCAGTTCACCCGGTCCGGGGACCGGTAGAACTCGACCAGGCCGCCCAGCTTCGGCGCCCGCTCGGTGAAGGATTCATGCCGGATG
>JAEUKU010000083.1 GCA_016794075.1 Rhodospirillaceae bacterium | reverse complement strand
GTCGACTTCAACCTGATGATCCAGAAGATCCAGCAGGATCTGAGCAAGGTGGGGATCAAGCTCGAGCTGAGCCCGGTGCCCTTCGCCAATTGGCGCGAGAAGGCGAACGGCGAAGGCATCCCGCTGACCGTGGTGTTCTACGCTCCCGATTTCTTCGGCACGTCGCAATATGTGGACTATTTCGGCCTGTCCGAGGGTTCCGTCTGGGCGAAGCGCGCGGGCGGGGCGAACGATCCCTCGATCATCAACACCAAGATCACTGAGATCCGCAACGCGGCGCTCGCGGCGCCGACGCCTGAGGAGGCGGAGAAGCTGTGGTTCCAGGCCGGCCAGATGATGGCCCAGGACCGCATCATCATCCCGATGGTGAGCCCCGAGCTGATCCTCGCTTATGGCGAGAACGTGAAGGGCGTGCGCTACAGCGCCTGCTGCAACCTGCCTTTGTCGGAAATCAGCTACTAAGACCGGGCCGGGCGGGGGAAACCCCGCCCGTTTCCCGCAGAAGGAACCTGGCATGAGCCGTGATCTTCCCAACAGCAAGGATGCCGAGCTGCTGCGGCGCGCGCGGCAGGTGGTGCCCAACGGCGTCTGGGGTCATATGGCGACGCGCTCGATCGGCCCCGGCTATCCGCAGTTCTTCTCGCGCTCGGAAGGCTGCCGGGTGTGGGACGCGGACGGCACCGAATATATCGACTTCATGTGCGCCTGGGGCCCGAACGTGCTCGGCTATCATCATCCGGAGGTGGATGCCGCCGCGCTCGACCAGCTGCGGCGCGCCGATATCGGCAACGGCCCGACCGAGGTCATGGTCGAGCTCGCCGAGCTGCTGGTCGACACCATCGACCATGCGGACTGGGCGCTGTTCCAGAAGAATGGCACCGACGCCACCACAATCTGCGTGACCATCGCCCGCGCGGCCGCCGGCCGGCGCAAGATCCTGGTGGCGCGCGGCTCCTATCACGGCGCGGTGCCCTGGTGCTCGCCGTCCCTGGTCGGCGTGACGACGGAGGATCGGGCGCATCTGATCCAGTTCGACTACAACGATATCGCGAGCCTCGAGGCCGCCGTGGCTGAGGCCGGCGACGATCTCGCCGGCATCCTGCTGACCGCGTTCCGCCATGACGTGCAGCGCGACCAGGAGATGCCGGATCGCGCCTTTCTCGCGGCCGCCCGCGCCGCCTGCGACCGCGCCGGCGCCGCCCTCATCCTCGACGATGTGCGCGCCGGCTTCCGGCTCGACGTCCGCGGCAGCTGGGTGTCCTATGGCGTGAAGCCGGACCTCGCCGCCTATTCGAAATCCATCGCCAATGGCTGGCCGCTCGCCTGCATCGCCGGCAGTGAGCGCCTGCGCGAGGCGGCGGGCAAGATCTTCACCACCGGCTCCTTCTGGTACGGCGCGGCAGCGATGGCCGCCGCCGTCGCTACCATCCGCATCCTGAAGCAGAGCGACGCGCTGGCGAAGACCGCCGCGATGGGGCAGCGCTTCCGCGAGGGGCTCGACCAGGCCGCCGGGCGGCATGGCTACCGCCTGCGCCAGACCGGCCCGGCGCAGATGCCGATGGTACTGTTCGACGGCGACAAGGACCTGGCGGTCGGCAATGCCTTCTGCGCCGCGGCCTTGCGCCATGGCATCTACCTGCATCCGCGGCACAACATGTTCTTCTGCGCGGCGCATGAGGCCGCGGACATCGACCGCGCCCTGGAGGCCGCCGACCGGGCCTTCGCCGACATCGCCGCGGCGGGATTCCGCCCGCAGTAGCGCTTCCGTCCATCCCCAGCACAGGTGACGCGTCGATGAGCTATACCGACCACATCTTCGTCGAATACCGCCGCCGCGTGGCCGAGCTGAAGGCGAGCAAGAATCCCCTGGCGCAGGGCGTCGTCTATCTCGAGGGCAAATACGTCCCGCTGCACGAGGCGCGCATTCCGATCCTCGACCAGGGCTTCCTGAAATCCGATCTCACCTATGACGTGCCGGCCGTCTGGGACGGGCGCTATTTCCGCCTCGACGATCACCTCGACCGCTTCGAGGAAAGCTGCAAGCGGCTGCGCCTGAGGAGCCCGGTCGGCCGGGCGGAGATGCGCGACCGGCTGGTCGAGATGGTGGCGATGAGCGGCATCCGCGACGCCTATGTCATGATGATCGTGACCCGCGGCCTGCGCTACATCCGCCAGACACCGCCGGAGGAGTGCGAGAATTTCTGCTACCTGATGGTCATGCCCTTCCTCTGGGTGATGGACGAGGAGACGCAGAAAAAGGGCGGCAGCGCCATCATCACCCGCACCGTCCGGCGCATTCCGCCCGGTGCTATCGACCCCACGGTGAAGAACCTGCAATGGGGCGACTTCACCCGCGGCATCCTGGAAGCCCGCGACCGCGGGGCGCAGTATCCGATCCTCACCGACGGCGACACCAACCTCACCGAAGGCTCCGGCTTCAACGTCATGCTGGTGAAGGACCGCAAGCTCTACTCGGCGCGCAAGGGGGTGCTGGAAGGCGTCACTCGCAAGACGGTGATGGAGGTGGCGGCCGGGCTCGGCCTGGAGACCCACCTGGATGATGTTCCGGTCGATCTCGCCTATTCCTGCGACGAGCTGTTCTTTGTCACCACCGCTGGCGGCGTCATGCCAATCACCGAGCTCGACGGCCAGCCGGTCGGCAATGGCGCGGTCGGGCCGATCACCAAAGCGATCTGGAAGGGCTACTGGGACGCCCACTACGACCCTAAGCTCAGCTTCGGCATCAACTACTACTGAAGCGACGGCTTAGGCACCATTGGTGCGACCTGTTCCGCGCCGATGCGACAGCGTCATCGGCGATCGTGGCGACGCCATCCGGCGACGAAGGCCCTCCTCGCGGGGCGCGACTATCAATTTCCCGGCGACTATCTGAAGCTTCAGCTGGATAGCGGGGAAATCGACTTCATCGTCGCCGGAAGGCGCACGTCGGATCGCATGAGGTCTGGCGGTCCGCATCGGCTCAGGCACTTCTCGATTTCGCCTCGTCGGCGCTGCGAAAACGGTGAATCAGGCTAGAGATCTCGAACGGAAAGCCAGTCGTGCTGGCCTGCGCCGCCCTCAAGAGCGGCGTCTTGCTTCGAGGATGGCGCGCGGCCCCGCGCGCTCTTCAACATATTGACTGGATCCCCGACGGCAACCATTGGAAGCCCGAGGGCTGACGGCGATCAGCGGCCAGAAAGCGCCGCACGCGCCCGCAGCGCCATCGCTGGCTCCAACGGCTCAGAGGCCAAGCAGGATGATATTCGGAAGACCGGCTGTTTGCGAACGTCGAAATGCCGCTCCCGTCCCGAAACTCACATCGGCAATCGCACCATGATCCGGCAACGTGGCCTATCAACAAGCGCTGGTGCAACCTCCAGCCGCATCGCTGGTCGAAACCCTTTGGCCCCCAGCTTGCGAATCGCGAGGAAGCCGCCCGGTGGAGTCGATCCGCTGAACTGAGACGGCGGAATACGAACAGGGACGAGCGACAGTTCAGCGACGACGCTACCGTCCTGTGCTACGGACCGCGCGCTTTACTGCTTTCGATATATGGACTTCGTTGATGAGATGCGCGCAGGGTACGCGTGCGTGTCCGTATTGGATGCCGCGTGGAAGGAACCGACGTTGCCGGTCTGGACAGATCCCGCCCAATCCAAGTCGAATCTGGTTCACGCGATGTACGATTGGTGGTGCAGCAAGGGCGGCCCCGATCGCATACCCGACCGGAGCCAGGTCGATCCGCTGGAACTGGCGGAACTGCTGCCCAATTTGTTGATTTCCGAGGTCGAGCACAATCCGTTCCGGATCAAGTACCGCCTGGTCGGGACCATGGTGTCCGAGGTCACGGGGATGAACATCACCGGCCGCTACCTCGACGAACTCTTGAGCGCGGATCCAGATCAGCCGTGGATCGAACACTACAAGACGGTCTATTCAACCAAGCGTCCCTTATTCGGCTCAACGACCGTAGCCACGATCTACAGCAGCATTCTCAGCTACGAGTTTGGGATCTTCCCATTGCGGCGAGGCGGGGAGGACATAGAGCAGTTCATCGCGATCGAGGATTATTTTGACCGCACCTCGATTGTCGACCAGCTTCAACCCTGGCGCGACAGGAAAAGGTGATCTGCGCCTGGGCTCCGCGGCGAAGGCGCGGGCGATGGTGCCGCGCTCCCTCTTGCCGCTGGAAAGCGGGCTCGGCAGCCGGTCCAGTTGCCGAGGCTCCAGACGCTCGCCCTCAGCAGGTCGATTGCGCGCTGGCGTACTAAATCACCCTCCAGGCCAATTTAGAGCTACAGCGGGCCCACCGCCACCGATGATACTCTTCAATCGATATTTCCGCCCTCCGGTAGACTTCCAACGTGCTCCGATCTGCTTGCCGCGGAGTGAAAGCGGTCTTCGGACCCGAAAATTTTGATCTCATCATGAAAGGTTGGCATGTAGAATCGCAAAGCCTTACCGAGAGAAGTTTCGCCGAAATCGGCCTGGGTCTGCGGAAGCAGGTTAGGTCCTGCGTGAGACGAAACGTCCCAGCAGATCAATCTCCCTTGCCATCTCCTTAAAGATCGATCACAGATGCATGAAATACTAAACTCGCGAGACCAGAAGGAATTGTACGCATGCTGCGTTGCCGGTGCATTTCGCCAGGGCAGGTGCCGCTAGAATGGTCGCTCAGCTGACGCAATTCGAGCGCCGGCTCGCGCTCATCATCGCCGGCCTGATGGCTCTCTGCGGATTGGTGCTGGCTGCATTCGGCCATCGTGATCCGATCGGCGTCCATGGTCTTATCATCCTGGCGGCTGCGATCGGAACGATGTTTGTCGTTATCTCCGGCAGTTTCGCGGATGTGCCGGATGACAGCCACCTCGGGCGCTACTACGACGATCCGATCAAGGTCGGTGTCGTGCTGGCGATGGGGTGGGCGGTCTTCGCCATGGCGGTGGGGGATTGGGTGGCATGGCTGCTCGCCTATCCGGAGATGACCTTCGATGCCGCCTGGTCCGGCTTCGGGCGGCTGCGGCCCATGCACACCACCGGCATCATTTTCGGATTTGGCGGCAATGCCCTCATCGCGACGTCGTTTCATGTCATGCAGCGCACCTCGCGGGCGCGGATGCCGGACCAGCTGAGCCCGTGGTTCGTTCTCCTCGGCTACAATCTGTTCTGCATCCTCGCGGTCACCGGCTACCCGATGGGCATCACACAATCCAAGGAGTATGCCGAGCCGGAATGGTACGCGGATATCTGGCTGGTGATCGTCTGGGTTGTCTATCTGGCGCTCTATCTTCGGACATTGGCGCGGCGGCAGGAGCCGCACATCTACGTGGCCAACTGGTACTACCTGGCGTTCATCCTGGTCGTCGCGGTGCTGCATATCGTCAACAATCTGGCGATGCCGATTGCCCTGGCGAGCGCCAAGAGCTTTCCGATTTTTGCCGGGGTCCAGGACGCGATGACGCAGTGGTGGTACGGCCACAATGCCGTGGCGTTCTTTCTGACGGCCGGTTTCCTGGGCATGATGTACTACTACCTGCCGACACGGTCAGGACGGCCGATCTTCTCCTATCGCCTGTCGATCATCAGCTTCTGGGGCATCACGTTCTTCTACATGTGGGCGGGATCCCACCACCTGCACTACACGGCCCTGCCGCACTGGGTGCAGACGCTCGGCATGACCTTCTCCGCGATGCTCCTGGTGCCGTCCTGGGCATCCGCCGGCAATGCGCTGCTGACTCTGAACGGCGCCTGGCACAAGGTCCGCGACGACGCGACGCTTCGTTTCATGATGGTGGCGGCGGTCTTCTACGGCCTGTCGACTTTCGAGGGTTCGTTCATGGCGATCCGACCGGTCAACTCCTTGTCGCACTATACCGACTGGACGGTCGCGCACGTTCATGCCGGCGCACTCGGCTGGGTGGCGCTAATCACCTTCGGCGCGATCTATGCCCTGGTACCAATCCTGTGGAAGCGCCAGGGGATGTATTCGTCGGCGCTGGTCGAGGTCCATTTCTGGCTCGCCCTTGCCGGGACGCTCGTCTACGTCTTCGCGATGTGGAACTCCGGCCTCGTTCAGGGGCTGATGTGGCGCACCTATAGCGCAAGCGGCACCCTGGCCTATTCGTTCGTCGAATCGCTCGTCGCCATGCATCCCTATTACATCGCGCGGGCGGTCGGCGGGCTGCTCTTCCTGTCCGGGGCGGTGGTCGGATGCATCAACATCTGGATGACGGCACGCCACGCGCCGGGGACCGCCCAGGACGCCGTCAGGGACCGCCCCTTGGTCATCCTCGCGTCCCGCAGCCTCGAGCCGGGAGAATAAGCGGCGATGTTCGGATTTCACTACAGGCTCGAACGCCACTCGATCGCGCTGGCGGTCGCAATCATCCTGGTCGCCAGCGTCGGCGGGGCGGTCGAGATCGCGCCGCTGTTCACCATCGACGAAACCGTCGAGCATGCGCCGGACATGCGCCTCTATACGCCCCTCGAGTTGGCGGGGCGCGAAGTCTACATCCGGGAAGGCTGCTATGCCTGCCATTCCCAGATGATCCGAACGCTGCGCGATGAGGTGGAGCGCTACGGCCCCTATTCGCTTGCCGCGGAGTCCCAATACGATCACCCAATGCTCTGGGGCTCGAAGCGGACAGGCCCGGATCTGGCGCGCATTGGCGGCAAGTACTCAGACGAATGGCATTTCGCGCATCTCTTCAACCCCCGCGAGGTCGTGCCGGAATCGGTCATGCCTGCCTACCGGTGGCTGTCGCGCAACGAGCTCAGCACCGATGACCTCGGTCGCTATCTGGCAGCGCTGCGCAAGGTCGGTGTCCCCTATTCGGACGACATGGTTGCCCATGCAGCCGACGACGCCCATGGCCAAGCAACGCCGGACAGCGCGCGGGCCCGAGGCGTTGCCGGCCGATATGGCGAGCCGACCAATATCCGCGCCTTCGATGGCGATCCGGGCCGCCTCACCGAAATGGACGCCGTCATCGCCTATCTCCAGATCCTCGGACAGCTGACAAAGGCGGCCTACGGCTCGGCGCCTGACGCCGGGGAGTGAGTGCCATGGACCTTGATCACGAGGCGCTGGTCGCCTTCGCAAAGTCATTCGGCCTGTTCTACCTGATCGCGTTGTCGATTGGCGTTCTGATCTATGCCTGCTGGCCGGCAAACAGGCGCCGGTTCGATCGCGCCGCAAGGAGCGTGCTCGATGACGAGGGCGGGCCATGGCGATAAGGGAGCGCGATCCCCACACCGGTCATATGACGATCGGCCATGAGTGGAACGGCATCACGGAGCTGAACCGCCCGGTGCCGACCCCAGTGTGGTGGTTTCTCGGCGCGGCGGCTCTGTTTTCAGTCGTGTTCTGGGTCCTGATGCCCGCCTGGCCGCTGGGTGACACCTATACGCGGGGCCTGCTCGGCGTCGACCAGCGCACAACTGTGGTGCAGAAGCTGGCGGAAGCGGAGCAGCAGCAGGCAGGATGGAGGCGCAGGATCGCCGCCGCGGACTTTGCGGAGATCGAGGCAGATGAGGCGCTCATGCGCGTGGTGCGGGGGGCGGGAAGCGCGCTGTTCGGCGACAATTGCAGCGCCTGTCATGGCGCCGCCGGCCGCGGCGGGCCCGGCTATCCGAGCCTGGTGGATGACGCTTGGCTGTGGGGCGGCGCGCCGGAGTCAATCGCCGAAACATTGAGGGTGGGTGTCAACGCGCCCCATCCCGACACGCGGGTGAGCGAAATGCCGGCCTTCGGTCACGACCAGATCCTGGATCGAGAGGCGATCCTGCAGGTTGCGGCCTATGTGCGCTCGCTGGCCGAGCCAGTGTCGGCTGCGGCGAGCCACTCGCAGGCAGTGGCCGCCGGCAAGGAGATCTTCGCCGCGAACTGCGCCGCCTGCCATGGCGACAATGGCCAGGGCAACAGCGATGCGGGTGCGCCGAACCTGTCGGACAGTTTCTGGCTCTATGGCGGCGACCCGCAGACGGTCTTCCGCACGATCTTCTATGGGCGGAAGGGCCACATGCCCGCCTGGGAACATCGGCTGGCGGAACTGGAACGCAAGATCCTGGCGCTCTACATCCGCGATCTGCGGTCGTGGCCGGAGGGCGCCAGGCGATGAGGCAGCGAGCAAAGGCGCGGATTGCGATAGGGCTCGCGCTTGCCGCCGGCATCCTGCTGTTCATCCTAGCCAATGCCCACCTGGTCGCGGTCGCCATCACATCGCAACCAGATTGCGTGCCACATCTCAAGGAAGCGGGCAGGGTGGCAGGCGCCTACCGGGCGGCGCAATCCGCCTGTTGAACCTCGGACCGGGACAGGGCACCTATCATGACCAGAATACCGGAGATCGTCCCACCCTTGCCGCGCGCTCATACGCTTGGGCGAGACCTGCCGGCGTCGGCGGCCTTTGATTGGCTCTATGCAGGATGGCGCGATCTGAAGGCGAGGCCCGGCCTGAGCTTGAGCTACGGCCTGGCGGTGTTCATCGCGTCGCTCGCCGTTATTGCCGGGCTGTTTGCGCTGGCCCTCGACTATGTCCTGTTTCCGGCGTTGGCCGGGTTCATGGTGGTCGGGCCGGCCCTCGCAATTGGCCTTTACGAGAAGAGCCGTCGTATTGCGGCAGGGGAGCCGGTCACACTGCAGGACATGATTATTGTCAGGCCGCGCTCCGGCAGTCAGATTCTATTCACCGGCTTGCTCCTGTGTTTGCTGCTTCTGGTGTGGATGCGCGCCGCCGTGCTGCTCTATGCGCTATTCTTCGGCTTGCTGCCTTTTTCCGATCTGGGGGCTGTCGCAGGCACGATGTTCACAACGCCGCTGGGCGGGGCGCTGATGGTCGTCGGCGGCTTGGTCGGCGGAGTGTTCGCGGCGTTTTCCTTCGCCATTAGCGCGTTCTCGGTTCCCATGCTGCTCGACGAACGCACAGATGCGCTGACTGCGATGGGAACGAGCATGGCTCTGGTGTGGAACAATCTCAACGTGATGCTGACCTGGGGCGCGATCGTGGCCGGCCTGTTCGCATTGTGCGTGGCGACTGGGCTGGCCGCTCTGATCGTCGTCTTCCCGCTGCTCGGTCACGGAACCTGGCACGCCTATGTGGCGGTATGCCGCGGCAGCCGGACGACTTAGCGGCGAGGCCTCGGCGCGACGGCGTCAGGACCGCGCAATCTCTTTGGCCCACGCCGCGGGGCGAAATCCCGCTTGGTGAGGACGATATCGGCCAGTGTATAACGATCCAATGTGGTGATGAAGGAACCGAGCGCTTCGTTCAGAATCTGCGGCAGGCGGCAGGTGTTGGTGAGGACGCACTGGTTGCCGGTAGCGAAACATTCGACCAGGGAGAAGTCTGCCTCGGTGGTCCGCAATACGGCACCCAGATTGATCTCTTCCGGTGGCTTTGCCAGCGTGAAGCCGCCCAAGCGACCTCTTACGCCTTTGATGTAGCCGGCACGCGCGAGAATGTTGACCACCTTCATGAGATGGGTGCGAGAGACGTTGTAAACCTTCGCGGTCTCCTCGATGGTGATGAGCCGATCGCCCGTGCTTGCCGCATACATCAATACGCGCAGCGCGTAGTCTGAAAATGTGGTCAGGCGCATGGAACCGTCCGGCTAATGTTCAGCATTCGGCTTGCGTGCGTCGAAAATCTCTTGCGCAGGCCGCACCGGCCATGGCGCTTCTTTTGGCACCGTCCTTTAGGAGCACAATCAGGGTGGTGCGCTGGTTCACTTGGCCAGCCTTATCTTTGGTTGCTCGGATGGATGCAAGGTATGCACATCTTCACCTCGCTGTCCAACGCAACGCCATGCTGACGCGAGTTCCCTATCAAAAGGATCCATCAAGTAGATTTTTCTCGCGCGAAGTTCTTACAGTCGTTTTGCAACGATGGGGTGGATGGGCGTCGGCTACATCCTGCTCGCCATGTTCATGCTGGCGCCCGAGCTGGCGAGAGTATCCTAGACCTCGGTCTGGTCTATAGCGTGGAGTGCACCCAGGAGGGCACCATGCGCATCACCATGACCACGACAACGATTGGCTGCCCGGCAACGACCTACTTGGTCGAGGGCGTTGTATGGGTCTCCGAAGCTCCCTGGCTCCGAAGATACAACGCATCAAACACCGACCGAACTATGATTCGAGGGTCCTGGCGGCACTGTATTTTCCCAATGATCAACCGTAGCGAACTGGTCGCGGCCAAACTGCTGGCTCAAGCTGCGCGGAACAGGCAGTCGCTCCGTGGCAGGTCCAGTTTGCGCTTCAGTGCTCCTTGCCAGATTGACTCACATCCGTCAGATCTGGGTCGGCACAGAGGTTGTTCTCAAAGGTTGCTTTTTACATCCGAATCCGAAGCGACGTCGGGTCATAAAATGGCTTCAAAGATGCCACAGAAGGAAAACGCTCCGCGGCAATCTCGATCTCATAGCCGCCCGAAGTGACGAAGTCGGCTGTGACACCGTCGGCACATTCCAGATAGCCCATGCCGACCGCGCTGCCGATGCTGTATCCATAGCTGCCGGAGCTTATGCGGCCGATAATCTTGCCGTCCCGATAGATGGGCTCGTCGTGGAACAGGATCGGCTCCGGGTTCCGCATGCGGAAATGCACTAGGCGCCGCGTCAGCGGCTTCGCCTTCTGCGCCTCCAGCGCCGCGCGGCCGATGAAATCGCCTTTGCGCGTCAGGTCGACAGCGAAGCCGAGCCCCGCCTCGAAAGGCGTCTCGGTCGGCGAGATGTCGTGGCCCCAATGCCGGTAGCCCTTCTCGGAGCGCAGCGAATCCAGCGCGTGATAGCCCGCGAGGCGCAATCCGAGATCGCGCCCTTCCGCCTCGATCAGGTCGAAGATCGGTCCCATGAACTCGGTCGGGATGTAGAGCTCCCAGCCCAGTTCGCCCACATAGGTGACGCGGAACGCGAGCGCCATTCCGTAGCCGATCTCGACCTGCTGCAGGGTGCCGAAGGGGAAAGCCGCGTTGGAGAAGTCGTTGGGCGACAGCCGCTGCAGCAACTGTCGCGCATTCGGGCCCATGACGGATAGCACGCCATGGCTGGAGGTGACGTCGTTGATCGTCACCCGGGCGTCGCGCCGGATGTTGCGGCGGATCCAGGTCAGATCGCGGACCTGGTTGGCCGCCGCGGTGACCACCCAGAAGCGGTCTTCGCCGAGCCGCGACACCGTCACGTCGGCCTGGATGCCGCCGCGAGCGTTCAGCATCTGCGTGTAGACGATCTTGCCCACCGGGACGGCGACATTGTTGCCGCAGAGCCGCTGCAGCTCGCTTTCGGCGTCCGGCCCCTCGATCTGGAATTTGGCGAAGGAGGACAGGTCGAACAGGCCGACCCGCTCGCGCACCGCGCGGTGCTCGCCGCCCACCGCCTCGAACCAGTTCTGCCGGCCATAGGAATATTCGTAGACGGGCGTCATGCCCGCCGGAGCATACCAATTGGCGCGCTCCCATCCTGCCGTTTCGCCGAAGCAGGCATTGCGAGCCTTCAGGCGCTCATGCAGCGCGGTCTGGCGTACCGGACGTGCCGATTCCACCTGGCGGTGCGGCCAGTGCATCGCATAAAGCAGGCCGAGGCTCTCGCCGATGCGCTCCTTCAGATAGCGGCGGTTGACCTGGAACCGCGCGAATCGGGCGATGTCGACTTCGGAGAGGTCCATCTGTGGTTCGCCGCTGCTGATCCAATCGGCCATGGCCCGGCCGACACCAGCCGCGCTCAGGATGCCCTGCGAGTTGAAGCCGGCGGCGACGTAGAAATTCCGCACCTCCGGGGCCTCACCGAGAATGAACTTGTTGTCCGGCGTGAAACTCTCCGGGCCGTTGAGGAAGTGGCGGATCTGGGCATTCTCCAGGGCGGGGACGAGTTCGATCGCCTTCGACATCGGCAAGGCGAAATGGTCCCAATCCTCAGGCAATTCGCCGAACTCGAACCGGGCCGGAAGATCCTCCACCGCTAGCGGCTTGCAGCGCGGCTCGAAGGCGCCGACGAGCAGCTTGCCCGCATCCTCCTTGATATAGACGTAGCCGTCGGTGTCGCGGATCACCGGCAGGTTCGGCCGCACGCCTTCCATCGGTGCGGTGGTCACATACATGTGCTCGGAGGCGAAAAGAGGCACGTTGACGCCGATCATCGCCGCCAAGTCGCGCGACCACAGGCCGCCACAGAGCACGATCTTGTCGCAAAGGATATCGCCATGCTCGGTCCTGACCTTCTTGACCGTGCCGTTCTCGGCCTCGAGCCCGGTGACCTTGCAGCGCTCGACGATGCGGGCGCCGCGCATTCGGGCGCCCTTGGCCAGCGCCATGGTGGTGTCGATCGGGTTGGTCTGCCCGTCGCCGGGTATGAACAGGCCGCCGACGATGCGTGACACGTCCATCAGCGGATAGTGCTCGGCGACCTGCTTGGGCGTCAGGATGTCGACGGGCACGTCGAAATAGCGGCCGAGCGAGGCCAGGCGCTTGATCTCGTGGAAGCGCGCCTCCGTGCGCGCGACGGGGAGGCTGCCGCTGCGGCGGAATCCCGTTGCCTGGCCGGTCTCGGCCTCGAGCTTCTCGTACAGATCGGCGCTATAGCGGCACAGCTCGGTCATCGTGTGCGTGGCGCGCAGCTGCATCACCAGGCCGGCGGCGTGCCAGGAGGTGCCGCAGGTCAGTGTGCCGCGCTCAAGCAGAACCACGTCCTTATACCCGAGCTTGGTCAGGTGGTAGGCGATGGAGCAGCCGATGGCGCCCCCGCCGATGATGACGATTTCGGCCTGGCTCGGGAGATCTGCGGACATGGATGAGCTCGAATACTTGGGGAAATCTGCGTGGGCGAGAGGGCATCGCGGCGCCGGGCGTCCCCGGCGCCGCGGCGCGCGTCAGCGAATGAACTGCTTTACGAAGTCGGCGCCGAGGCCAACCTTGATGTAATGCTTCCGGGCCGTCTCGATGAGGTGGAAATTGTCCTCGATCAGCGTCACCCGGTCCTGCTCGTCGAGATAGAGGGTGGGCCCGAGGATGATGAAGGCCGTTTGCATCTCGTCGTCGTTGTCGCAGGTGAGGGTGTGGATCTCGCCCGGCGGCTCCATGACGTAGGCGCCCGGCGTCGCCACCCAGCTATGTTCGAGATAGCGCCACTGTCCTTTCAGCACGATGCCGTGGACCGGCGTCGAGTGCTTGTGGCGCGAGAGAATGCCGCCGCGCTTGACGCGCAGCACTTCGCCGTGGCCGCCGCCGTTCATGTCGAAGAAGAGCGGGCGAAACCAGACGTTCGGCTCCAGCTCCACCCAGATCCGCTCGTCCTCCGCCGGGGCGACGACCAGCTCCGGCTTCATGCCGAGGCCGGCCAGCTGGGCGGGCGGGGGGTCGAAGGTCACGTGGCCGGTGAGGCCGGGGGTGACGATGTTCATGTCGCTTCCTCCTTCCGCGCCGCCTAGGCGCGGAGCTGTTGTTCGGCCCGTTCCAGGAACGAGCCGCGGAAATAGACCAGGGGCTCGCCCTCCTCGGCATGGCTCTGCCGCAGGACGTTGCCGATGACGATGACATGGTCGCCGCCATCATAGGTGTTCCACAACCGGCATTCGAAGGATGCCAGCGCGCCGTCGATGACGGGACAGCCCTCCCGGCCGGGAGCCCAATCCACCCCGGTGAAGCGGTCCGGCCGGCGCTCGGCGAATTGCCGCGCCATCCAGGCCTGGTCGCGGCGCAGGACGTTGGCGCAGAACAACTGCCGCTGCGCCAGGAATTCCAGGCTCGCGGCGCCACGCTGCACATTGTAGAGTACCAGCGGCGGGGCGAGGCTGACCGCCTGGAATGAGCTGGCGGTGAGGCCGAAGGGCGCGCCGTCCGGGCGCAGCCCGGTGACGATGGTGATGCCGGTGGCGAAGCTGCCGAAGGCCCGCTTCAGCGTCGCCACATCCTCATGCGCCGCCGCGTTCATTGCGCCGCCTTGCCGGCAGTCAGCTCGGACCGCAGCTTCTCGATGATGCGCCGCTTGCCGGCCTCGTCCAGCTTGCCGAGCTCGTTCATCAGGACCGGCTCGTCGACCCGCTGGTTCCACCAGTCGATGGCCTCGGGCCCGAACAGCGCCCATTTGCCGATCAGCTGCGCGGTGATCTCGTTCGACGGCCCCATGACCCATCCGGCCTTGGAATCGCGCACCAGACGCTCCAGTTCCAGGTCCCGCATGTAGCCGCGGCCGCCGCAGGCCTGCAGCATCATGTCCGAGACGACGGAAGAGAGCCGCGTCGACAGCAGCTTCGCCTCGAAGGCCCAGGACGAGAACCTCGCCCGGGGCATTGCGTTGGGGTCCTTTTCGTAGATCTCCCACGAGCCGTTCTCGGTCGCGTCGTCGAGGGCCTTGGCGAGCCCGAAGGCGAACAGGCGTGAGGCCTGGGCGTCGGTCACGGCGCGGCCGAAGCTGTCCTGAATGGTGGGATAGTCGGCCACGCGGCGGCCGTACTGCGCGTGCGCCTTGCGTGTGACGTGGCGCTTGGCGACGTCGATGCAGGCCAAGGCGACGCCGTTATAGGAGCCGGCATACATCAGCATGGCGAGCGGATCGATCGCCTCGTCGTTCGACTTGGCGCCGTCGCCAGGCCACCCGACGATGCGGTCGGCGGGGATGATCGCGTCGATCTCCACCGGGCCGGACTGGTTGCCATGCATGCCCATGGCATCCCACTTGCCGGCGGAGCCCTTCACCTCGTCCTTGTAAAACAGGAAGACCGAGAGGTCGGCGTAGTTGCCCTTGAAATCCGGGCTGGTGGTCTGGGAAATGTACCAATCGGCATAGCCGCTGGAGGTGGTCCAGGCGGCCTTCTTCTGCACATGCCAACCTTCCGGCACGCGCTTGGCGCCCGAGACCTTGGGGTACCAGAAATGCCCGCCGGTCTCCGGGTCGGTGTAGGAGGCAGTGCCGATCAGCGCGTCCTTGTCCATACGCCGCAGCAGCTTCTGGATCTCGGCATTGCCGTGCGCGCGATAGACGAGCCCGGCCACCGCCACCATGTGCATCATGTAGATGAGCGCCGTCGACGGGCAGCCATAGCGCGCGATGGTCTCGGCGATCATGACGATGCCGACATGGTTCTCGGCGCGGCAGCCGTATTTCTTCGGCGCGATCGCGGCCAGCAGGCCCAGCTCGGCCAGCGCGTCGACGTTCTTGCGCGGATAGGTATTGTTGCGGTCGCTCTCAATCGCGTTCGGCCGCAACACCTTGCGGCAGACCTCGATCAGCTCCTTTTGCAGCTTCTTCTGGTCCTCGGTCAGGAACCACTGCGGATCGAACTCCTCGTCGAGACCGTAATAGGGCTCGTCGCCCCACATCTTCGTCATGCCTAGGTCCTCCCTCGGTCAGGCGTCGGGCGGCAGGCTAGGGCAGGTGCGGCAATGCGTCTCTCGCGTTCCTGCGACGCTTGTCGGGTTCGTGCGGTTTCTTTCAGCATCGCGCGCGGCTCCGCCAGGCGGCAGGCGTGCAGCCGGTCCATTTCCGGAAGACCTGACCGAAATGGCTCTGGCTCTGGAATCCGACTTCCTGCGAAATGTCGAGGACGGAGAGGGAGCTGGCCTGCAGCATTTCTTTGGCGCGCGCGATGCGCCGCGCGGTCAGCCAGCGATGCGGCGATTCCCCGGTCGCCTTGCGGAAGGCGCGGGCGAAATGGAACTGGCTGAGGCCCACGACATTGGCCAGTTCCTCCAGCGTGATGCCGCCATCAAGACGGCCGGCCACATGGCCCTCGATCCGCCGGATCTGGCCGGCGGTGAGCGCGCCTGCTGGCGCCACCGTACGCACCATCCGGCAATGGCGGCGCAGCAGGTGCAGGGCCAGGAACTGTGCCGCGGTCTCCGCCATCAGCGCCGTCCCGGGACCGGGCTGGCGCAGTTCGTCGAGCAAGGCGAGCACGATGTTCTGGATATGCGGATCCTCGATGGCGAAGCGGTTCAACAGCTGGACGTGGCCGCATCCGGCCTCCAGCGCCACGCGGTCGATGATGGCCGGATCGAGGAAGATCTGGGCCTCCTCGGTCGGGCGGTCCCAGCGCCAGGCATTGGACTGGCCGGCGGCCATGAACATGAACTGGCCCGGGCGCACTTCGGCGCGCAGCCGGTTGCCGTCAAGAATGCCCTCGACCTCGAGCGGCCCGCCCAGCGTGAGGGAAATGTAGTGCCGGTCGATCGCCGGTGCCGCAAGCGGCTCGGTTAGGTCATCGAATCGGAAATATCCGATGCCAAGCGACGGCCACTCCACGTAGCTCCGCTCGATCACGCCTTCGCCGCCGAGCGCCGCTATCCAGGCTTTCGGCGACGAGGCCACCGCACCATCCGTTGCCTGTCGAAGCGACATGCTGGACATCCTACTATTTCACGCAATCCTGCATTGGGGGAGCTCGAATCACAATAGTGAAAAAATAGCTTGAAAATTTCACGAAGGCGGAAGAATACTTCAACTCATGAAGATGCTGTCCAACGCCATTCTGGTGACACCAGGGCGCGAGGGTCGGGTGCTGCGGCCCGCCGCGTCGCAGCCGCCGGATCAGGTGGGCGGCGAGATCCGCGACCTGCGCAAGTCGCGGCGTATCACCATCAAGCAGCTATCGCAAATGACCGGCCTATCGATCGGACATCTGAGCGAGATCGAGCGGGGCATCGCCTCGCCCAGCATCAAGGCGCTGCACGACATCGCTGCGGCGCTGGGGGTCAACATCTCGTGGTTCTTCCACAACGCCGACGCGGTGGATCAGGCCGAGAGGGACGTGATCGTCCGCTCCGGCAATCGCCGCACGCTGAATTTCTCGTCCGGCATCACCGACGAACTGCTTTCGGCCAACCTGCGCGGCAGCCTTGAGCTGCTGATGTCGCGCTTCGAACCGGGCTCGAGCAGCGGTGCGGAACCCTACACCCATAGCGGTGAAGAGGCCGGCATCGTCATGCAGGGCATGCTTGAGCTCTGGGTCGGCGACAGGAAGTACGTGCTGAGTGACGGCGACAGCTTCAGTTTCCAAAGCACGTTACCGCATCGCTATTTCAATCCGGGCGACGTGGAGGCCGTGGTAATCTGGGCGATCACGCCGCCGAGCTACTAGAACGTAGGTTCGACCGACAACGCCGCGCGAGCCAACGCGCGCGATCAGTCGAGCGGTTTGGGAGATGGGATCAGGCTCGCTATGGCCTGGTCTCGGAGGCAGTCGGTTCTCAAGGAGGGGAGCAAATGAGGACAGCGGATTCCGCCGTGTCATCAGGGCACGGCGTGTCGATGGGCGAAGCTTTGCCGCCCGAACTCGAACAGCGTCTGAAGGAAGTTCAGGCCGCGGCCGACAAGGAGCCGGGTTTCACCGGCCGCGACTGGCTGATCCTGTTGTTGACCGGGATCATCGGGCCGATCGCCCTCCTGCTCTGGGGGTGGCCGTCATGAACGAATCAAAGCACCTCATCGAGGACAATGCCTGGCCGCTCGCGCCGTCGCAGCGGGTCTGGGGCGCATGGGAGCTGTTCATCGTGCTGCTGGTCGCCGCCGCGGCGACCTGGTGCTACGTGATCGGCGAGTATGTCGGCTATTACCTGCAGCTCAAGCCCGGATTCGCCTCGATGACTGCCGGGTCGATGGTCGGCATGCTGCTGGTGACCCTGGCGGTGGTGCCGCCTTCCACCAAATACGGCATCGATTCCATCACCGCGGCCAAGGCGCAGTTCGGCGCCAATGGCTGGCTGATCACGGTCGTGCTGCAATACGTCTCGATCATCTGCTGGAACTCGATCCTGCTGATCTTCTTCGGCAAGGCGCTGGAGGAGTTCCTGGTGACGATCGGGGTGATCACGCCGGATTCGGCAACGGTGGCCATCGTCATCGGCACCATCGCCGCCTGCGCCTTCGTGTTCGCGTCGCTGATGCGCGGCACCTCCGGCATCCAGAAGGTGTCGAACGTGCTGTTCTTCTTCATCGTCGGCGTCGGCGGGTGGATCATCTGGGAACTGGTCACGCAAAAGTCCGACGCGCTCGCCGCGGCCGCCCCGGCCTATGCCTCCGGCGACCTGCAATGGGACTATGTGACCGGCATCGAGATCGGCATCGTCAGCCTGCTCTCCTGGTGGCCTTATATCGGGGCCATGACCCGCGTCGCGCGCAACACCCGCACGGCCACGGTCCCGGCGATGATCGGCATGGGGCTGCCGGTGCCGCTGCTCAGTGTCATCGGCCTGGCGGCGATCCTGGCTCTCGGCACCTCGAACCCCGCGCAGTGGCTGACCGAACTCGGCGGCTCGTTCTACGGCGCCGTCGCACTGCTCTTCGTCATCGCGGCGAATATCGGCACAGCGGTCGCCGGGCTCTACGCCTCGGCGGTCGGCCTGCGGGCGGTGCCGGCGCTCACCAACGCGCCCTGGGCGCTGCTGCTGGCCTTGGCCATCCTGCCTGTGGTCGCGATCGGGATCTTCATCCCCGATCTCTTCTTCAGCAACATCGGCACGGTGCTGGCGTATATGGGCGTGTTCTTCGCGCCGCTCTGCGCCATCCAGATCGTCGACTACTTCCTGCTGCGCGGACAGCGTCTCGATCTGCGGGCGCTATATCAGCGGTCGCCGGCCAGCCCCTATGCCTATTGGGGCGGGTTCAACCCGGCGGCGGTGCTGGGCATGGTGGCCGGGTTCGCCACCTATCTCTACCTGTTGAATCCCGTGAGCTATGCAAGCAGTTCACCTTATGAGTATCTGACGGCGTCGATCCCGACTGCGCTCGTGGGCGGCATCGTCTATCTCGTGATCACACTGGCGGTGGTGAAGCCCGCCGGCAAGGGCGGCTACAAATAGCCTCCCGCGAAAAGACCTGGGCGGCGGGAGCAATCCCGCCGCCCTATCTTATGGTGGATTAGGATGATCAACTACCTCACGCTTGGCTCCAATGACATAGCGCGGAGCCGGGGATTCTACGATGCGATCATGGCGCCGCTCGGCTATCGGCGGCTCTACAGCGACGAAAGCATGGTCGGCTACGGCGCCGACCGCCCGGTCGTCTATCTGATGAAGCCATACGACGGTGCGCCGGCATCGAACGGCAACGGCACCATGATCTCCCTCGCGGCGCCGAGCCGAATGGCGGTTGATGCCTTTCATGCCGCAGCCCTGCAAGCTGGCGGCAAAGATGAGGGTGCGCCGGGCATCCGTGCTAGCGTGCACGAGAACTTCTATGCCGCCTATACACGCGATCCCGACGGCAACAAGCTGTCTGCTGTCTGCGAAACGTCGGCCTAGCCGAAGACGAAATGCCCGCCCGTCGTCGGACGGGCGGGCGATGCATCGGCAGCGATAGCACTCAACCGGGGAAGGATTCTTCCTTCTGGTAGGGGAACCACCAGAAATCCTGGTTGCTCGCCTGCGGATCGATCATCACGAACTTGGTGTTCTGGAACTGCTGCAGGCCCTCGGGGCCAAGTTGCCGGCCGCTGCCGGAAAGCTTGCGACCGCCGAAGGGCAACGCGTCATTGTCGAGCAGCGGCGCGTTGATCCAGAGGATTCCGGCCTGGATCTCGGATACCGCACGGAATGTCTCGTCCATATCCAGCGTGTAGAGGTTGGAACCGAGGCCGAAGCGCGACTTGTTGGCGAGTTCCAGCGCCTCGTCGAAGCTGCGCACGCGGCAGATCGGTGCCACCGGGCCGAACGGCTCCTCGTTCAGGATCTCCATATCCGGGGTCACGCCGGTCAACACCGTCGGTTCGACGAACCAGCCGCGATTGAGGTCCGCCGGCCGGCCGCCACCGGTCGCCGCCTTGGCCCCCTGCTGGCGGGCGCGGGAAATCAGGCCCTCGAAGCGCTCGCGCTGCTTGCGCGTCGCCAGCGGCCCCATGTCGACCTGCCCCAATCCGTTCCCGATGCGCAGTTTCCTGGCCTCGGCGACCAGTCGCTCAACGAACTGGTCGTGGATTGCGTCATGCACGTAGAAGCGCTCCGCCGAGGTGCAGACCTGGCCGCAATTGAGATAGGCGGCGAAGGCCGCGCCGCGTGCGGCCATCTCAAGCGGGGCCGAAGGCATGACGATGAATGGATCGTTGCCGGAGGCTTCAATCAGGCAGGGCTTGAAGCTCTCGGCGCAGGTCCTGGCCACCGCCTGGCCCACGGGAACGGAGCCGGTATAGGCGACGCCATGGGTGCCGGAGCTGCCGATCAGGCGCTGACCGACGCGTGCGCCGCCGGTCACCACCTGCATCAGGCCCCGGGGGAGCGTGTCGAACAGCTCCATGAACTTGAGTGTCGTCAGGCTGGTCTGCTCATGTGGCTTCACGATGACCGCATTGCCGGCGGCCAGCGCCGCCGCCGCTTCCCAGCACAGCAGCACCAGCGGATAGTTGAAAGGCAACACGATGACGATGGTACCGAGCGGCTCCTTCACCGAAAAATGGAACTGGCCCGGCACCGTCGCTCCGGCGATGCGGCCGGTCTCGTGCCGCGCCAGCTCGGCGTAGTAGTCGATCGCGGTGGCGCACCAGGAGACTTCGTCCACCGACTCCTTGAACGGTTTTCCTTCCTCGCGCGTCAGATGCTCGGCGAACACCTTCTTGTCGCGGCGGATGCGGGCGGCGATGTCGTGCAGGATGACGGCGCGGCTGCGCGGGTCCTGGCGACACCAGACCTTGCGCGCCTGGTTGGCGATCTCGATCGCCTGGTCGACCTCGGCATCGGTCGCATCGGCGACGTGGCCGACCACCTCCTCGGTGGCCGGGTCGATCACCTCCAGTTGGCTGGTGCTCTTGCTGGCGGCCCAGCCGCCGTCAACATAGAGCTTACCGGACAACCTGGCAAAATCCTGAAGCGCGGTCATGAATTGTCCTCCCGTCTGCGCGGGCCCGATGGCCCTGTTCAAATTTCTTTTAAGTATGTACTATTTCTTTTATCGCGCAAGCACGCCGGCGTTGCAGTTCCGGGCTCGCCGGGCGCGTGCCGGGGGCGGTGGCAACCGGACTCATGGGAACAGGATGGCCGTGGCGCGGGATATGAAGCAGATGCACAAGGCGGGCGCAAAGACCACGCGGAAGGCCGCCAGGGCAAAGGCCAAGCCGGCCAAGTCCCGGGAGGTCAGGTCCGCCAGCACGGTGTCCGACCTCGCCGTCGGCGCGCGCCTGCGCCATGTGCGTGAGCGCGCCGGTCTGTCGCAGCGCGAACTTGCCAAGCGCGCCGGCGTCACCAATGCCACCATCTCGCTGATCGAGCAGCAGAACCACGCGCCATCGCTGGCGTCGCTGCACCGGATCCTGAGCGCCATCCCGATCTCGATGGCGGAGTTCTTCACCTTGCCGGCGACGCAGCGGAACGTCCTGTTCTACGACAAGGACGACCTGGTCTCGGTCACGCGCGGCGCCGCCAGCCTCTGCGTGTTGGGCAGCGAGCGGCGTGACAAGCGACTGCAGCTCTTCTTCGAGCGCTACGCGCCGGGCGCCGGTACCGGCACGGAATGGATTGTCCATGGCGGCGAGACCGCTGCTGTGATTGTGCAAGGACTAGTGCGGCTTGAGGTCGACGGCCAGAGTCGGCACCTCGGCGCCGGCGGCGGCTTCCAGTTGCTTGGCAAGCAGCCCTACCGACTGCTGAATGTAGGCAAGTCAGAAGCCATTGTCGTCTGTGCCTGTACGCCACCGATGATCTAACGTGCATACTACGATGTCTCTTTGTGGCACAAAGCGGCAGAATGCGTACCTACTTACTCCGGAATCTATCCCAACCTCTGGACGAATTCAGGATGGAAGCGGTGCAGGCGGTCGGTGCTGAAATCGCTGCGGAACTCGCGCGGCGATTGGCCAAAATGCGCCCGGAAGGAGCGCGAGAAGACCTCCGCACCTGAGAAGCCGCAGGAGAGCGCCACGTTCTGGATCGGGACGTCGCTGTAGAACAGCAGGTTGCGTGCCGCTTGCAGGCGGATCTTCAGGTAGTAGCGTTGCGGCGAATCCTGCAGCTTGCGGCGAAACAGCCGCTCCAGCCGCCGCGTGGTGAGGCCGACCTCTTCCGCGATCTCGACGGGTGAAAGCGGCGCCTCCAGATTGCCTTCCATCAACCGGATGGCACGCAGCACCAGGGGATCGAGCGAACCCATCGGGGAATCCAGCACCGCGCGCTGTGGATCGGTGCCGTGGCGGATGCGCTCATGCACCATGCCGTTGGCGACGATCTGCGCCAGCATGGTGCCCATATCAAGGGCGATGAGATGAAGCATCATGTCGGTGGCGGCGGCCCCGCCGGCACAAGTGATACGATTGCGATCCATGACGAAGATCTGCTCGACCACGTTGAGATCGGGGTAACGCTCGTGGAACAGCGGCATCGCTTCCCAGTGCAGGGTCATGCGAAAGCCCTTCATCAGGCCTGCTTCGGCGAGCGCGAAGGTACCGGTATCCAGCGCGCCGATGCGGATGCCATGCCGATCGATGCGCCTCAACCAGTTGAGTAGACGACGGTCGAGATACTGCGTCGGATGGTTGCCCGCGCAGACGATGAGGGTGGAGAAGTCCGGCCGCTGGTCGATGGCGAGGTCTGGCGTCACCTCCATCCCGTTACCCGCTTTTACCGGCGCTCCGTCGACGGAGATGAAGCGCCAGTCGAACAAGGTGCGGCCGCTGTTCTGGTTGGCGATGCGCAGGGCCTCGGTCGCCGGAATGACCGCGTAGATCGGAAACTCCGGGACCAGGAAGAAGCCGATACGATGTGGCGCGTTGCGGTCCATCTTCAAATCCTCAAGTGATGCCATTCTTGAGGATCAAGTTTTTGTCGCGCAACATCAAGTCAAATCGCCTCCCTCACGCAATACTTAAATCGCGGACGGCAGAGCCGGCGCGCATTGCGCGCAGTTCAGGCCAATAGAACCGAGAATTCGGCAGGCCCGGCGGCTCTCCCGGAACTAGAACAATGTGGTGACTACAGTAACGCTTGGCCGCAGGGCTGTTGAGCGAATGAGAAGCTGCGCCCGGATTCAAGAGAGCAAGTTGGAGGGCTGTTACATCACCGTGCCGACGATGTTCCGCGACCCGGATCTGGAGGTCGACCCGGCGGCGATCCGGCGTCATGTCGGGTTTCTGCTGAAGCGCGGCATCAACGCGGGGAATGGTGTGTTGTTGGCCGGCGGCG